>NZ_CBABQS010000003.1:0-116130 GCF_964672035.1 Arcicella sp. | reverse complement strand
GAAAATATTATTCCAAATGTTAAATCGAATTCTCGTAATTCAGAAAATAACGCATCTGAATCAGCCCGAATTGGGACATCAATTTTCGATGAATTATTATGCAAAGGTAGAACTGTCATTGAACACGCAAATGCTGGGCGGACAGCCAGTCATTAATGGTTTTAAAGCACTGATTTGAGATTTGAATTCTCAGTCAGAGATTGGATGTCACTGCATTTTATGGCATTCTCAGTCGTTTTGTTACGTAAAATCAATAAAAAAGAAAGTTTAAACAACTTCTATTTCATTTTCTTCATTTTTTGTATTTTGCTGTACATTAATTTCTTATCCTACCAAAGGACAATCTCAGAATAATATTAACCAAACAGATTTGTTCCGTTTAGACTGTGAAGATTATATTGTAGGTGGAAACGTTGAAACACAAATCATTTGGACAAAAACAGGTCTTTTGTTTTTTCTTTTTGGCAGTAATGAGGGAAATGAAGAAATTAGACGAGAAAAAGTTTATCTGAAAGCCTGTAAAGAAAACCATATTGATGGTATCAACCTAAGTTTGAAACTAAGCGTTTGTATTGCCTTTATTAGTATGGAATTACTCAGAATATAAAACCTATGTTACTGGTAAGGGCGAGAGAATCAAAACTGATTCTCAAAAGAAATTAGACAGTAAATCAACGTATATTTCAGCTCTTCGAAATGTTACGAAGGACAATCTCGAAGTATGAATAAAAAGAATTTCCAATCCGCTATTTAGCAAAAAAAACCTTCAAGTCAATTTTGAAGAGCTTTTTTGCTAAAATCTATTCCTTAATTCATGATAATTTTCTCCTTAAAAACAGGTTTCTCTTTCTCTGGAACGACGGGCTTGCCATTAATCAAAACCTTCTTCGTGGTGGTATCAAATTTGATGGGTTCGTGCTGTGGAAAATACATTGAGAATTCATATTTTCTCTTCTTTTCTACTTTCTCAATTTCAGGATTAGAAAAAATAGGAATTGTCTCCACCGCTGTTTGACTTCCATAAGTAATTCTTTTGCTATTTGGGCGTTGTTCTGCTACATGGTTAGCTGTATTATTTTCCTCAGCTCTTCTTATTACCAAAATTTTCACATTCGCTCTATTAACGCCCGTCAAACCTAAATCATGCGCTACACTATGCGTCAATTCGAGCGGTGTCGTTTGGCTTTTTCCATTCACTTCAACTATTTCCGAACGATTATTAACCATGTTTCTAACTTCTATCAACGAACCTATCGGCAAAAATTCATGCGAACAAGTGCGGTGACGACTACTTAAATAATCACCATTTACCATTTTTTTCCCGTAGCGACCAATCGTATAAACACTTGCTTCTTGCGTGTATTCTTCTTGGGCAAGCGATTCATTCAAACTTAAAAAAGCCAAAAAACTGAGGGTGAAAATTATTTTTATAAAATTCATATTTGCAAAATTTAATGAAGTCAAAAAAATAGTATTGATATCCAAAAGTAACATATTACGGATAAAAATTCATCTATAATGACGAAGAAAGTCCATAGAAGGTGATTCGATGGACTTTCTTTGGTAATAAAAATTGGTAAATTTAGTTTGTAATTAATTGATAATCAATATATTAACCGTTTACTCAATTCTTCTTTTGTTCGCTTGGTTTTACGTAGTCGTACTTTCGGAAATTGACTTTGAAATCGGGTTCTTTTTTAGCATTAATGGCAATATTTCCTTGATTTTTGCCCTAATTCACCACCGATATTCTAATATCAATCGTTTTCTGTCCACCCATACCCAAGGCATGAGCAACGGCATCAGTAAATTCAAGTACCAAGTCTTCATCCGAGACTTCGTTATCATTAATAATTACCTAAATTACCTTTTTATTTTTTAGATTTACAATCTCAACCACCGTCCCAATGGGAAAGTATTCGTGCGAAGACGTGAATGTTTTTGCGTTTAGTATATCACCCGAAGTTGTCGTATCTCCATAAGCTTCAATTGGATAGGAAGCCGCCTTTCCCTTGAAGTCTTGTGCGAAATTTTTTGTAGTGATTAGTAAATTAGCAATTAAAATAAGGGCAAATGTGTGTTTTAACATAAGCTAATAAATTGAGGAGCTATTAAAATAACAGAGCATTTTAGGGTTATGGGATTGCTGATATTCTTATAAAAATTAAGCATATCAATTTTCCTTATTTTGCGAATTTGACGAAAAAATGTTAAAATATATGAACATCTAAACAATATTTATGCCATGAAAATACTTTTGAGTGTATTTTTTCTCATTTTATCATTTAAAAATGCCTATGCTGATAAAAGTAGGTTCAATACCGACGTACTCATTATCGGTGGAGGGACCAGCGGAACGATGGCGGGAATCCAGGCTGCTCGCATGGGAGTGAAGACAATTATCGTGGAAGAAACACCGTGGCTTGGCGGCATGATGACCTCGGCGGGTGTGAGTGCCATCGACGGAAATCATCAATTGCTTTCTGGGCTTTGGGCAGAATTTCGGAATGAATTAGTTAAATATTACGGCAGTGAACCGGCATTAGCCACGGGTTGGGTCAGCCAAGTGATGTTTGAACCTGCCGTTGCCCAAAAAATCTTACGAGAAATGTGTGCAAAAGAGAAAAATCTGAGCGTAATTTCTTCGGTAAAATTTCAAAATATCAAGAAAAAAAATACAGGTTGGACGGTGGATTTTAGCGATAATATTGTTATCAATACAACCATCTTAATTGACGGAACCGAATTGGGCGATGTGGCCGCAAAAGTAGGCGTAAAGTACGACGTGGGCATGGAATCAAAAGAAACTTACAACGAAAAAGTTGCTCCTGAAAAAGCCTATAATATCGTCCAGGATTTGACGTATGTCGCCATCTTAAAAGAATGTAATAAAGAGGTAACAATCAGTAAACCATTGAATTACAAAAAAGAAGATTTCATTTGTGCCTGTGAAAAACTTTGTCCTGATAAAAAAATGCTCCGCCTTTGGGATTGTGATAAAATGAAAACTTATGGACAAATTCAGCAGGGTAAATTCATGATAAATTGGCCCATCAACGGTAATGATTTCTACGCCAATATGATTGAAATGAATGATGCCCAACGGCAAGAAGTAATCAAAAAAGCAAAGGAACATACTTTAGGGTTTATCTATTTTATGCAAACAGAATTGGGTTGGGAAACGCTTGGCTTATCGGATGAATTTCAAACGGATGATAAACTTCCTTTGATGCCTTATTATCGTGAAAGTAGGAGAATTCACGGCTTGGCTCGACCCAATATGAATCATTTGGAAAAACCTTACGACCAAGCCGAACCACTATACAGAACAGGCATTGCGGTTGGCGATTATCCCATCGACCAACATCATGGCAAAAACCCAAATGCTCCTGATTTGTATTACGTTCCTGTGCCTTCATTCAGTATTCCTTTAGGCAGTTTAATTCCAGAAGATGTTGATAATCTGATAGTTGCCGAAAAGTCTATCTCGGTTTCAAATATCGTAAACGGCGCAAGTCGCTTGCAATCGGTGGTAATGGGCATTGGACAGGCGGCTGGTACGCTCGCTGCCTTATGTGTGCAGGAGAGAATTTCGCCCAAACAGGTTTCTATTAGAAAAGTACAAGATAATCTTTTGAAATCGAAGGCATATTTATTGCCATTTTTAGATGTACCACCAACGCATCCAAACTTTGAAGCCATTCAAAGAATTGGGACAACGGGAATTTTGAAAGGAGAAGGGAAAAACTATAAATGGGCTAATCAGACGTGGTTTTATCCCGATTCGGTCATGACTAATGGAGAAGTAATAAATGCGTTAAAAATCATTTACCCAAACCTCAAAATGCAAGCGAATGAACAAGTAATATCAGAGAAATTAGTAGCTGATGATGCTTTTGAAATTCTTACTAAAATACAACCCGTACCCGCTGATTATTTGCAATCAATCATGAAAAATTATCCTAATAGAAATCAACCAATAACTCGTGCAATTTTGGCGGATTTGATTGATAAAATTATTGACCCATTTCATAAAAGAGAGGTGGATTTTAAGGGAAATTTTAGGTAATTATGTTGTAAAAATAGCTTTGTCCGTCGTCAATAAAATGATTAATTTTGTATAAATAAATGTAACACAAATTTTCCAATTCGTAGAAAAAAGTGCATCAAAATAAAACCACAATATTCCAAAATTTAGGATTGATAGATTACCAAACCGCTTGGGATTATCAAGAAGAACTCCACGCCAAAATCGTAGCAATTAAACTTGAAAATAGAAATTTGTTACCTGATAATCAGTTAGATACGCCTAATTATATTCTTTTTTGTGAACATTCTCATGTATATACTTTAGGAAAAAGTGGTAAACCAGAACATCTTTTATTGGATGAAAAAGGCTTGGAAAACTACGAAGCAAAATACTATAAAATCAATCGGGGAGGAGATATCACTTATCACGGAAAAGGGCAATTAGTGGGTTATCCAATTCTTGATTTAGAGAATTTTTTTACCGATATTCACCGATATATGCGCTTTTTAGAAGAAGCCGTGATAAGAACTTGTGCAGATTTTGGCATTGTGGCAGGTCGTATTCAAGGCCTCACGGGCGTTTGGATTGACCATATTGAACTCAAAAACCCAAGAAAAATTTGTGCGATGGGCGTAAAAGCAAGTCGCTGGGTAACGATGCACGGTTTTGCCTTGAATGTTAATACTGATTTGAGTTATTTCAATCACATTGTTCCTTGCGGAATTGACGATAAAGCGGTTACTTCCATGGAAAAAGAATTGGGGCAAACAATCAATTTTCAGGAGGTTTCGGATAAAATGTTGAACCATTTAAAAGATATTTTTGAGATAGATGCTTTAAAACCACATAACTCACAATTTATTGCTCAAAGTTAATTATGAAAAAAGATATAGAATTTCCTTTAGTTGAAGGCATAAAAATTACGATTGCCCGAAACATCAACGAAGACAATGAAGCCGAATGGGACGTTTATTTAATCAATCGCTCGAAGACCAATATTGATACGGTTTTGGTAACCTCTCGTGGTTACGGATTTGACAAGGAAGGAAAACACATCAAAACCTCCGAATTACGTCATTTTTATAAGCATTGTGTGGCGGGAGAAATTATTAAAATTGAGATGATAGCTCCCGAAGTTTTTCATTTGAATAATGAATATTGGGTGAGCTATTATATTGGAAATCAGATATTTGACAAAAAATTTATCTTCGTGCCAGATAGTATCCGAGAAGAAAATTTAATCTTCATCGAAAACTTAAATCTGGAAGGAGTTTTACATGAATGAGATTTAGGGATGAATTATGAAATATAAGTTATGAGGTTAAACTTAAATATTATAATTTCGATTGTTACAACCTCATAATTCATACTTAAATATCAAATACATGGATTTTAAAAAACTCGCCAAAAATTTATTATTTATAGATATCGAAACGGTTTCGGCAGAACGAGATTTTAATCATCTTTCCGACCGAATGAAGGCTCTATGGCTTCATAAAGCCAGTTTTTTGAGCAATCCAAACAAGTTAAATGATGAAGAATTTTACTTCGACCGTGCCGGAATTTATGCTGAATATGGAAAAATTATAACCATTGGCGTGGGTTTTTTCCACTGGAATGATGAGGATGAAATTTGTTTGAAGGTAAAATCAATTAGCAACGATAGTGAAGACGATTTGTTGAGAGAATTTAAAGGTTTAATTGAAAAAAAATATAAACCAACCGCTTTATCTTTGTGTGCGCACAACGGGAAAGAGTTCGATTATCCATATCTTTGTCGTAGAATGTTGATAAATAATATCGAAATTCCCAAAGCACTCCAAATTTCTGGGCGTAAACCCTGGGAAATTCCACACTTTGATACACTTGATATGTGGAAATTTGGCGATAAAAAACACTACACTTCGCTGGAATTATTAGCCGCCCTTTTTAATATTCCAAGTAGTAAACTTGAACTCAGTGGCAACCAAGTAAATCATACTTATTACGTCGATAATTCTTTGCCCAAAATAGCGCAATACTGTCGTGAAGACATTATTGTTTTAGCTCAATTATTTCTAAAATTCCAAAATCTGCCATTGGTAAAAGAGCTGAATATTGAAAGAATATAAGTATAAACACTTAAATTCGCCTTTCATTTTTTTCTTTCCTTCCAAAATCTGTCTAACAAAATATCGAATATTACATTTGTAATATTTAACCACAATCTTTGGATCACGAACCACATGAAACAATTTTGCCTAACCCTAATTTTAACGGCTATTTATTTTACTGGAAATGCCCAAACATTTACGCAAGTTAAAGCCGAAAATGCACTTCAAACTTACAGAGATAACTTAGCAATTCTCAGAAAAGACCATTTAATCGGTAGAAATTTACCCGCTGTCAGTTTCTTCTTTTTTGGTATGGGCGACCGCCTCAAAATGATTTATAAAGATGGCGTGCTTTATAATGCCAAAACAGGAAAAGCGTTGAGACGTTGGAAAGTAGAAACTGCCATCATTGTTCCTTCTGAATATTTAGTACACCTCGAACTTGAAAATGGCAAAGCCGTGGACATTCAAGAAGATACGCAAGGCGTGTATATTTATGAGAATAATATGCAGGTAATCATGGCAGAAAGCAAACTGAATTTGCCCACTTTTGAAGGCAAAAAATACGCTGCTATTTTGAGAGTATTGCATCACGAAATTTTGATAAACGTTGATGAAGGATTGCCTTTGGCCAACTTTTTAGTGTATCAAAAATCCAACTATCGCTCGGCTGCTATGATGACGATGGTGATGAAACAAACCAATAATTTAAGTCTAATCTCGAATTGGGTAACAAATTTAAAAGAGCCTTACGATAGAAGTCTGGAAGGATACGCAGAGATCGATAATTTGGGGCAAGTACTTTACATGATTTCGGCAGTTTCAAACAATAAACACCCTCTGATTGATAAAGTTTTGGAAGAAGCGGAAGGCTATAAAAATAGTGATTATATAGAAGGAAAAACGGAAGGTAGTTATCATCCAGTATATCAAACAAAATGGGTGAAATTTGGATTAAAGGCTCTGGGAATATCTGATAGCTACAAAATTCCACTAATTTACGATAATTATTCGCCCGTTTTTTGGGTAGACTATAAAATTGAGAATATTGGAGGAGATCAATTTGATGAATCCATAAATGTCAATTCTCCTTATCTAACATGGGCAGAAGACCATACTTTTAACCAAAAAAGAGCCATTGTTTCTTTGGTAGATTATCCGCTTTCTTGGGAATCCGAAAGTAAATCTGCCAATTACTCGCCCATGAATGTGGTTGACAAAGGATATGTACAAGGCAGGGTTTGTGCAACTCACGCATGGCACGCTTCGGAGATGTTTTTATTATTGACAGAACAGAAATAAGTAGGCAATTAGCAGTAAACTAAAAATTCCGATTCCGAACTTATAATTCTGAATCGGAATTTTGCTAACTGCCAACTGTGCAATTATTCATATTTCTTAGGGGCATACAAAAATCCAAATGCCTCAGCTCCTTCACGAGTATGCACCTTGTGATGCACGTAATGAGCTTTCATAATTCGTTTCATATACGGATGTTTTGCAATAAATTTTATTTTAATTCTGCGATGAACAATTACATCGTGAAAGACAAAATAAAATATACCATAAAAAGCAACACCCAAACCAATCCAAAACAAAAACCATAAGCCTTCAAAGTAAGTCCCCAAGGCAAAAGTAGTGATGGAAACGCCTGCAAAAACTATTGCAAAAAGGTCATTTTTCTCCAAAGGTTCGTTGTGATGCACGTGATGCGACTTGTGCCAAGTCCACATAACACCGTGCATGATGTATTTGTGCGTAAACCATGCCACTCCCTCCATGAAAAAAAATGTACCAACTGCCAACAAGATTTTTATTAACATGATTTAATATTTTATATATTTATCTATCAAATTTCGTAATTATTTATCCTTTTAACCAAACGTTTCGAGAATTTGTTTCATCAAAAAACCTTAAAAATCTCACAAAACAATCATTTCATTACCTTTGCATTATGAACCAATTATTACTCATCTTCATTGGCGGGGGACTTGGGAGTCTTACTCGCTTTTCAATCGGTAAATTTATTCAAGAAAATATTGATAAAACATTCCCTTTTGGCACCTTGGGCGTGAATGTTTTGGCAAGTATTGTTTTGGGGATTTTTGTAGGAATGGTCGAGGTAAAATCATTGACCAATCCCAACATCAAAGCCTTGATTGCCATTGGTTTTTGTGGTGGATTCAGTACATTTTCCACTTTCTCGAACGATACGTTACAATTGATTCAAAACAATAGAATTTTTGAAGCTTTGACCAATATTTTATTGAACGTAATCTTATGTATCTTAGCAACTTTTGCAGGAATAACTTTAGCAAAAATATGAAGCCAATATATTTTATACTCCTTTTTACAATGACTCTATTATCAAATACTAACGCTCAAGATTTAGGAAAAATTCTTCATTATTCTCACAATATTTTCAAAGAAAAAACCATCACTAAACGTCGTTTTGGGTATCAAACGCTGGTGAATAGAATTAAGGAATTGAAGAAAAATTCGATGTTTGAAGTATCCGTAGCCACAAAGTCCTCTGAAGGACGAGACATTTATTTAATTAAATGCGGAACGGGCAAAACTAAAGTCATGCTATGGTCGCAAATGCACGGTGATGAACCCACCGCTACAATGGCATTGGCAGATATTTTTAATTTTTTAGAAAATAAAAAAGACAGCGTAAAACGAGAAATTAACCCGATTTTAGATAATCTTAGAGAAGAATTACTGAAAAAATGCACCTTTTATTTCGTCCCAATGTTAAATCCTGACGGGGCAGAAGCATGGACTCGCTACACGACTTTAGGAATTGACATGAACCGTGATGCTTTGGCACTTCAAACCCCCGAGGGGCAGTTATTAAAGCAACTAATTTTTGAGGTAAAACCCGATTTTGGTTTCAATCTTCATGATAAAAACCGACGATATTCAGCGGGTCAGTCGGGTAATTTAGCCACGATGTCGTTCTTGGCAACGGCTTACAATCAATCCGAAGATATCAATCCTATACGCAAGCGAGCGATGCAAGTAATTGTGGGCATGAATCAAGCTGTGCAAACATACATTCCGAATGCCGTAGGAAGGTGGATGTCAGATTTTGAGCCAAGAGCTTTTGGTGATAATATCCAAAAATGGGGTACAACTTTGATTTTAATAGAATCGGGTGGCTATAAAAACGACCCTGAAAAACAATACATTCGTAAACTTAATTTTGTGTCCATCCTCACGGGTTTACAGATGATTGCGTCAAAAAAATACAAGAAACAGAGCATCAAAGAATACCAAGAATTACCGCTGAATAGTAAAGCAATTTATGATTTAATTATCAGAAATGTAACGATTAAAAAAGGCGAAACCACTTTCAAAGCCGACATTGCCATTAATCGAAATGAAAGACCCGTTACGGGAAAAGATTATTTCACTAATAGTTCTATTATAGAAGAAATAGGCGATATGTCAGTCTTTTTTGGAACGGACGAAATAGACGCAACGGACATGGAAATTATTTCAGAAAAAGAAATTGGCTTAGGCTCAAAAGCTGAGTTTCAATTAGTTAATAAAGAAGGGAAAATTGTTTATACAATTAAAAATGGAGTTATAGAATAAAATATGCAAAATCCAGTAATAATTTTTGGTGCAAACGGCTTAGGAGCTGTTGCCCTCGACATTTTCAAAAGAAATAACGTAGTCGTTTACGCATTCTTAGATGATAATAAAGAATTACACAATACAGAAATTGACGACGTAGTAGTTTTAGGAAGCACCGACGACGAAGGTTTTACCAAATTAATCGGCAAAAAATGCGAAGCCTTCGTGGCTATCGACGACCAAAAAGTGCGTAAAAATATCGTTGATATGATTCTGGATGTTCGTAAGGTGCAAGTAGTGAATGCTATTCATGAACAAGCAATTATTGCCTCAACTTCCGAAATCGGACACGGCAATTTAGTAGCCGCAGGTGCTATCATCAACGCCCGAGCGAAAGTTGGAAACAATAACATTTTGCATAGTAAAGTCTTAGTAGATTACGATGCAGAAATTGGTGATTATGTCCAAATTGGAGCGGGAAGCACCATTGGAGCGGGAGTTTCGATTGAAGATAACGTTTTTATCGGCTCAGGTGTAACCATTATTGGCGGTATAAAAATCGGCAAAGGCGCAAGAATAGGAGCGGGGTCTGTGGTGATTGAAGCGGTGAAAGCAAAAGAGACTGTTTTTGGAAATCCTGCTAAGAAGGTGTAGAGTATGGTCTGGTTCAAGTATCCACGCTTGAACCACTATTTCCCAATCTCAAAATACTTAACCTCAACACCCAAATCGCCCAACAATTGTCGTGTTCGTTCCGGGCGTGCATCCGTAATAAAAACCTGCGAAAAAGTGCCATCGACCATCATCGTGATGAGTTGTTGAATGCGACGGTCGTCAAGTTTATCAAAAATATCATCTAATAGTAGGAGAGGAGGAAAGCCCTTTACTTTAGTCAGCATTTCAAACTGAGCTAATTTCAAGGCAATCACAAACGATTTTTGTTGCCCTTGCGAACCAAATTTGCGGAGCGTAAACCCATTTATTTCAAAAATAAAATCATCTTTATGACTGCCCATAGTGGTACGTTGAGCTGCCAAATCTCGCTGACGATTTTTTCTGAAAATTTGCGTAAAAATCTCGGCCCCAACTTCTGATTCATAAATCATTTCAACTGCCTCTCGAGCATCCGAAAGTGTGTTATAATGTTTCTTGAAAATGGGTAAAAATTCTGTAACAAATTGATTACGAGATTGATAGAGTTTCAATGAAACTTCCACCAAAGGATCAGAATAAATGTCCAATAATAAGTCATCGGTATAATTTCTTTCAGAAAACTGTTTCAAAAGGGAATTTCGTTGCAATAAAAGCCGATTATATTGCAAGAGATTTTCCAAATATTCTGAATCCAATTGAGCCATTACACCATCAAAGAATTTCCGCCTTTCTTCGCTTCCATCACGAATAATATCCGTATCATTGGGTGACAACATCACTACTGGGAATCGCCCAATATGTTCCGAAATGCGTTCGTAGGCCTTTTTATCCCGTAAAACAGCCTTTTTTTGTCCACGTTGGAGGGATACAGTTATAAGTTGTGATTTGTGTAACTCGCCACTTATTTCAAAATCTCCTTCAATCATCATATATTCTGCCTCATGATTAATACTTAAAGCATCTTGATTAGAAATTGAACTCTTCGTTAAGGCCAAAAAATAAATGGCGTCCAATAAATTAGTTTTGCCCGAGCCATTTTCACCCACAATACAGTTTACCCGTTCCGAAAACTCAAAAGATTCGTATTCATAACTCTTAAAATAAGCTAAACTGATTTTTTGTAAGTGCATATTTTGGGTGTTTTATGGAATAGTTAACCGGTATGAGGTTAAGTGACAGATGAATTGTGTTTATTCTTGATAGATAATACCTAATACCTTGTAACTGATACCTAAAAATGTTTTGTCCATTATTCGTTTTGTCGTAATTTCGTATTGCAAAATAACAGTGGATTTGTGGTGATAACAAACCGCAGATGTCTATTTAAGATTAGATTTTAAGATTAGTAAGTAAATAATACTCGCTAAGATTACGCACCCCGTTAAAATTCACTCAATCACAATTGTTTAAGATGGCAAAGAAAGCTGAAAACAAAGTAAAATATTCGAAAGAAACCTATATGTACTGGTACGAGTCAATGGTTCTTCAACGCAAATTTGAAGAACGTGCTGGTCAATTGTACGGACAACAAAAAATCAAAGGTTTTTGTCACTTGTATATCGGGCAAGAAGCCTGTTCATCAGGAGCAAAATCTGCTTTGAAAGATGGTGATAAGTACATCACTGCTTACCGTGACCACGGAATTCCTTTGGCATTAGGTTCTGACCCAAATGCGGTCATGGCTGAATTATTTGGAAAAGCAACGGGTATTTCAAAAGGTAAAGGCGGTTCAATGCACATCTTTGATAAATCAGTTGGTTTTGTGGGTGGGCATGGTATCGTAGGAGCGCAAATTCCAATGGGTGCAGGTTTAGCATTTGCCGAAAAATATAACAAAACGGGTAATTTAGCTATTTGTTATTTTGGGGATGGTGCTGTTCGTCAAGGAGCATTACACGAAGCCTTCAATATGGCAATGATTTGGAAATTACCTTGTATTTTTGTGGTAGAAAACAACGGATACGCCATGGGAACGTCGGTAGCTCGTACTTCTAACGTAACGGATCTTTATACAATTGGAGAATCGTATGACATGCCATCTGAATCAGTTGATGCGATGTCAGTTGAGGCAGTTCATGAGTCAGTTTCACGGGCAGCAACCCGTGCGAGAGCAGGCGAAGGACCAACTTTCTTAGAATTTAAAACGTATAGATACAGAGGACATTCAATGTCTGACCCTCAAAAATATCGTACAAAAGATGAAGTTGAATCTTACAAAATGCGTGACCCAATCGAGCAAGTAAAGAAAGCTATTTTGGATAACGAAATTGCCACTGAAGAAGATTTATTAGCCATTGATGTTCAAATCAAAGCAAGAGTTGAAGAGTCGGTTAAATTTGCGGAAGAATCAGCTTATCCAGACCCAAAAGAAATTTATACGGATGTGTATGTAGATGATTATACTTTCCCAGTGGAATAATCGTAATTGATATATTAGAAAAGCCTTCTAAAATTCGTTTTAGAAGGCTTTTCTTGTTTAGAGCTACAAAAAAGAGCCATAACTTACGTCATGGCTCTTTTTTTAGAATTTGTTTCAGCTAATTACTTAACTTCAACTTCAGCACCAGCTTCTTCTAAAGATTTTTTCAAACCTTCAGCTTCGTCTTTAGAGATTCCTTCTTTAACAGCTTTTGGAGCGCTATCAACTAAATCTTTAGCTTCTTTTAAGCCAAGACCAGTTAAGTCTTTCACCAATTTAACTACTGCCAATTTACTTGGACCAGCAGCTTTCAAGATTACGTCAAATGCAGTTTGCTCAGCAGGAGCTTCAGCAGCATCACCTGCACCAGCACCACCGCCAGCTACCATTACAGCCGCAGCAGCAGCAGGCTCAATGCCATACTCATCTTTCAAAATTGCTGCTAACTCATTAACTTCTTTTACTGTTAAATTTACTAATTGTTCAGCGAATGCTTTTAAATCTGCCATTGTATTAAGATTTTATTTGTTTTACGAATTTGATTAATTAATTTTTAATTCTAAACAATTGATGGAATACAACGAAATTGTTAATTGTCAATTGTTAATTGTCTTATGCTTCTTTCTCTGAAAGAGTTTTCAAAATACCAGACAACTTCTGTCCACCACTTTGAAGAGCTGAAATAACATTTTTCGCTGGTGATTGTAACAATCCAATGATTTCTCCAATCATTTCTTGTTTCGACTTCACATTCTCTAAAGCTCCTAATTGGTCTTCACCAATAAATAAACTTCCTTCGATTGAAGCACCTTTGAACGTAATTTTTGTTTTTCCAGCTTCTTTCTTGAAATCTTTGATAAGTTTCGCAGGAGTTTTTGCGTTATCTGGAGAGAAAATAATTCCTGATAATCCTTTAAATACTGTATCATTGAATGCTGAATAGTCAACACCTGTAGTTTCCAATGCTTTTGCAATAAGCGTATTTTTAACAACACGATATTCAAAACCTCTCTGGAAACACATTCTTCTAAAATTGTTTACTTCTGCAACTGTTAAACCACCTGTATCAGTGATATAGAAGTATGGAGTTACCGCAAACTTTTCGCTTAACTCTTTGATGATTACACCTTTTTCTTCTTTTGTCATGATTACAATCCTTTAACTGTTCCTTGGTCAATTTTAACTCCTGGAGACATTGTAGAAGACAGATTTACTGACTTTACATAAGTTCCTTTGGCTGATGATGGCTTCAACTTCAACAAAGTGTTGATTAATTCCTGAGCATTTTCAGCTAATTTCTCAGGTGTGAATGAAACCTTACCGATTGAGGCATGAATGATACCTGTTTTATCAACTTTAAAGTCGATTTTACCAGCCTTCACCTCCGTAACAGCTTGTCCAACGTTCAAGGTAACAGTACCTGACTTTGGATTTGGCATTAAACCTCTTGGTCCTAAAACACGTCCCAAACGACCTAATTTCGCCATTACAGTCGGCATAGTGATAATTACATCAATATCTGTCCAACCTTTTTCGATCTGTTGGATGTAGTCATCCAAACCAACGTGGTCAGCTCCTGCCGCTTTTGCTTCCTCAACTTTATCAGGAGTACAAAGTACGAGAACTCGTACATTTTTTCCTGTTCCATGAGGCAAAGCAACTACGCCACGAACCATTTGGTCGGCTTTACGAGGATCAACCCCCAAACGAACATCGATATCTACTGAAGAATCGAATTTCGTATATGAAATCTCTTTCAAAATCTCTGCTGCCTTCGTAAGTGAATACGCTTGGGTTGCATCATATTTTAATTGAGCTTCTTTTTGCTTTTTTGTTAACTTAGCCATTTCTCTAATTTGAAAATTTGAAAATGTGATAGTTTGATAATTGAAAATCTAATAATTTGATAATTGATGGTTTGTTTAAACCTTAACTTTCAAAGGTAATAATTTTCAAATTTTCAAATTAAAACGGTTTTTCTCCTGTTACGTTCAAGCCCATTGAGCGGGCTGTTCCTGCTACCATGCTCATTGCTGATTCAATAGTAAAACAGTTTAAATCAGGCATTTTAGTTTCAGCAATTGTGCGAACTTGTTCCCAAGTTACAGCCCCAACTTTTTTCAAATTTGGTTGTGCTGAGCCTAATTTCACTTTGGCTGCTTCCAATAATAAGATTGGTGCAGGAGGTGTTTTTACTACAAATTCAAAAGATTTATCTTTAAAATATGTAATCAAAACTGGAAGGATAACGCCTGGTTTATCTTGTGTTCTTGCATTAAACTGCTTGCAGAACTCCATGATATTCAAACCTTTCGAACCTAACGCTGGTCCAATTGGAGGCGAAGGGTTTGCGGCACCACCTTTGCATTGCAACTTTACGTAGCCTGCTATTTCTTTTGCCATTACGGTAAATGTTTAAAATCTTTGAATTGATTTGAGATTTCTCTGCCAATAAGGCTGGAAGCTCCTTATCTGAGATTTCTCGGAGTAACGTGAAGAGATTATTCTGTAACGAAACAATCTGATTTACAGGACTTTGGTAGTTTTTACACTATTTAACAGAACCTGCTCCATGAAACGGACTGCAAAATTACGGCTTTGTTCTTAATATACAAAGCGTTAAAGAAAAAATTTTATAAATACCTACAAACT
Organism: Arcicella sp.; assembly: GCF_964672035.1. Classification (NCBI taxonomy): domain Bacteria; kingdom Pseudomonadati; phylum Bacteroidota; class Cytophagia; order Cytophagales; family Flectobacillaceae; genus Arcicella; species Arcicella sp. Next base: position 100,697 of record NZ_CBABQS010000003.1, on the reverse strand, counting down.
TGCGTACTCCTTTGCAAAATAAGTCAAAATTACTTTCGCTCCCGCTCTTTTGATGGATGTCAAACTCTCAACCATTGTTCTGGTTCCGTCCAACCAACCATTTTGGGCTGCTGCTTTTACCATCGCATATTCACCCGAAACATTATAAGCAGCAATTGGAATGTCGAAATTATCTTTTAACGCTTTTATGATATCCAAGTAGGCCAAAGCAGGTTTAACCATTAAAAAGTCAGCCCCTTCAGCATAATCCAACTCCGCTTCAATTAATGCCTCACGAGTATTGGCAGGATTCATTTGGTAGGTTTTTTTGTCGCCAAACTTTGGGGCAGAATCCAACGCATCACGAAAAGGGCCGTAAAATGCCGAGGCGTATTTTGCCGTGTAGGCCATAATACTGGTATTTATAAAACCTTCATCGTCAAGTATTTCTCGTAAATATCCAATACGGCCATCCATCATGTCCGATGGCCCAATGATATCTGCTCCTGCACGTGCTTGGGCAAGTGCCATATTTCCTAAAATTTGTAAGGTTTCATCGTTCAAGATATTTCCCTTTTCATCAACGTAACCATCGTGTCCATCGGATGAATAAGGGTCCATCGCTACGTCAGTCATTAAGGCAATATTGGGAAATTTATTTTTAATTTGATTTATTGACTCTAAATATAAACTACCCTGACGGTGGCTTTCAGAGGCAAATCTGTCTTTTTTATCTTCTGATAATAGTGGAAAAAGAGCAATTGAGCGAATTCCCAAGTCTTCTACTACCGTGATTTCTCCCAATAATTTATCTAACGAATATCTAAAAATATTAGGCATAGATTTTACTTCCGATGTCAAGTTATTTCCTTCCATGACAAACATTGGATAAATAAAATCATTGACTGAGAGGGTTGTCTCTTCCACCATCGCACGGATGGCTGCCGACTGGCGGTTTCTGCGGGGTCTTCTTAACATTAATTTAATTTTTAATTCAAAGTACAAATGTACCTATTGATAAAACAAAAAAATGAGTCCACTCGTTTGAATGTACTCATTTTTTATCTACTAAATATACAATTGATTTTTATTTCTCTACCTGCGAATAGTTTAACTCTACTGGTGTATTTCTACCAAAGATTTTAACCATTACATTCAATTTCTTTTTATCGTCAAAGATTTCTTCAACTGTTCCTTCAAATCCAGAGAAAGGTCCATCAATCACTTGAATGGTTTCGCCTTTTGAGAAACTTGTTGAAGATGCTTCCTCAACAGTTGCTGCTTCATCCATTTTTCCTAAAATACGAGTAATTTCACCTTGACGAAGCGGAATTGGTGTTTTAGATGTTTTACCATCATTCCAACTCAAAAAGCCAATTACACCAGGCATTGACGTTATTAAGTGGGCAACTTCACCGTATTTAATATCGGCTTCAACAAAGATATAACCCGAGAAAAGTGTTTTTTCACGAATGGTCTTTTTCCCATTACGCATTTCAAAAATCTTCTCAGTAGGAATCACAATCTGAGGAATATAATCTTCAAGTCCTTGTCTGGCAATTTCATTTTCCAAATAAGTTCTTATTTTCTTTTCTTGTCCCGAGACTGCTCTCAAAACGTACCAGCTTGTTTCTGCCATAATATTATTGCGGAATAGGGGATGCGGATTTTAAATCAATCTTATATTAGAATGATTGATAGAATAATTCTAAGCCTGATTTGAACAAAAAGTCAATCAAACCTACGACCATTGCGAATATCAATGATGCTACTAAAACAAGCGTAGATGATGCTTGTAGCTCAGAAAATTTAGGCCATGTTACGTTCTGTGTAACTTCAGTCCAAGAATCACCAAAAAGATTTTTAATTTTGTTCATGGTTGTTGTTTTAGCTATTAGTTATAAGTTTTAAATGGTTCAAAACTTATAACTGTTATTAAACTTTTAAGTTCCAGAATTTTAGAATTCAAATTTCAAGCCAGTTTACAATTTCTTGCAAAAATCTTAAAATCTGAAACCCAAAATTTGGAACTTAATATTGGCACGGGAACAAGGATTCGAACCCTGATCAAGGGTGTTGGAGACCCGCATTCTACCGTTGAACTATTCCCGTATTTAATGGATTGCAAAGATAGAGGTTTATCTTTATATTTTCAAAATACTTCGTGAAAATATAAAAGTAAAAATTTTAAATACGATGATAAACCCATGAAAAAAGCGTCTCTTTTAGAGAGACGCTTTTTTTATACTTGAGGCAATTTTACTCAACAATTTCAGTTACCTGACCAGCACCTACTGTACGACCACCCTCACGGATAGCGAAACGAAGTCCTTTGTCCATCGCAACTTTGTTCAACAAAGTTACATCAATTGTTAAGTTATCACCAGGCATACACATTTCAACTCCCGCTGGTAACATGATTTCTCCTGTTACGTCTGTTGTACGGAAATAGAATTGTGGACGATATTTGTTGAAGAATGGAGTATGACGACCACCTTCTTCTTTAGACAATATGTAAACCTCAGCCTTAAATTTTGTATGTGGTTTTACTGAACCTGGCTTACAAATAACCATACCACGACGGATAGATTCTTTGTCAATACCACGTAACAATAAACCTACGTTATCACCAGCTTCTCCACGGTCAAGGATTTTACGGAACATCTCAACACCAGTTACTACTGATTTTAAGCCTTCTGCACCCATACCTAAGATGTCAACTGTTTCTCCTGAGTTAATAATACCTGTTTCAATACGACCTGTTGCAACAGTACCACGACCTGTAATCGAGAATACATCTTCAACTGGCATCAAGAATGGTTTGTCAGTAGCACGTGGAGGAATTGGAATCCAGTTATCAACTGCATCCATTAACTCGTCAATTTTACCTACCCATTTTGGATCTCCATTCAAGCCACCCAAAGCAGAACCTTGAATTACTGGAATATTGTCACCGTCAAAGTTATAGAAAGATAACAATTCACGGATTTCCATTTCTACTAATTCCAACAATTCTGGATCGTCAACTAAATCGACTTTATTCATGAAAACAACCAATTGAGGCACACCAACCTGACGAGCCAAAAGGATATGTTCACGAGTTTGTGGCATTGGTCCGTCTGTTGCAGCAACCACGATAATGGCACCATCCATTTGGGCAGCACCTGTTACCATGTTCTTCACGTAATCAGCGTGACCAGGACAGTCAACGTGCGCATAGTGACGATTCAATGTTGAATATTCTACGTGAGCTGTGTTGATAGTGATACCACGCTCTTTTTCTTCTGGGGCTGAGTCAATTGAAGAGAAGTCTTTTTTCTCAGCAAGACCTTTATCTGACAATACTTTTGTAATTGCCGCTGTTAATGTAGTTTTACCGTGGTCAACATGACCGATTGTACCAATGTTTACGTGAGGTTTACTACGGTCGTAATTTTCCTTTGCCATGATATTTAGTTCTTAATTTGATTTTATATAAAAGAATGAAAAAATGTTACTTTCAATTTGAAGATTTGAAAATAGAATGATTAGAAAACTAATTGCCCAATTTTCTAATCTACACATCTTCAAATACTCAGAGCCTTTGAGCAGAATCGGACTGCCGACCTCTTCCTTACCAAGGAAGTGCTCTACCACTGAGCTACAAAGGCAAATGCCTTAAAACTATGAATGGTTAATTATTAACAGTTCTTAGCTAAACTAATAACTACTAACCAATTAACAACTAACCATGTGTCATAGTTCCTGATTGGAGCGGGAGACGAGGCTCGAACTCGCCACCTATAGCTTGGAAGGCTATCGCTCTACCAAATGAGCTACTCCCGCTTTTTAATCGATAGTATCAGGTATCAACTAATTACATTTAAACTATAATTGATTAATTATTATTATTTAAACATTCTTAATTGTGTACTGAAACTGTGGGGGCGGATGGATTCGAACCACCGAAAGAATACTCTAACAGAGTTACAGTCTGTCCCATTTAGCCACTCTGGAACACCCCCAGTTTTTCAATCACAACACTCTCGTTTAGTGTTCTGGTGAAAGAGTGTGCAAAGGTAATTGTATTTTTTATTATGTCAAAGTCTGTACCAAAAAAAAATGCAAAAAATATTTTTGATATGCTTTAAGGAATAAAAAAATGAATGGAATAAAAGGCTAAAGGTCTAAAAATAAACACTTTGTTCTTTTATTCCATTCAAAATGATTTTTTTCTTATAATCGTATTCCGAAACTTAATCCACCAACTTTTGGTCCTCTTCCATCCTGAAATAGATTATTCATGTCATAATTCACGAATAAATCGGGAAAGTTTTTTAAACCTAATTCAAATGCTAAGCCATAACGAACATTATTTAGGAAGAAACTGCTATGATTCCATTCTTTGTGTCCACTATCCGATTCTTTGATTTTTGTGTAACTATCAACTCTGTATCCCACGTATCCGCCTGCTGCTATGTAGGTAACGGTACTACCTTTTTTGAAGGCTATATAAGGCATTACGGGAATATTGATATTGGCAATTGTCAATTTGTTACGTGATAATGCTATTTGGTCGCCCGTGCTATTTTTAAAATCTTTAAATTCTACGTTGTCATTTCCTTTTATAAAAATTACACTATTTTCTAGCATAAAATTATACCATGAAAATTCTAAGCCGTAACTGATTTTAAAAGCTGCTTTTGTGCCTTTGCTTATCGTTCCGCTGCGTGTCCAACCAAAGCCGAAATATCTTGAACCAAAGGGACTTAATTCGTAATTTTTAGTATCAGCTACAGAAATACTTCCAGGATTGGTAAACGAATTTAAGCCCAAATAAATATTAAATCCAGAACGACTATTGAAGCTTCGGTCTTTATTAGCTCTATTTTTTACGGTATCTCTTAATGTTATACTGGTTTCTTTACCATTTTCATTGACATAAACACCGTTCCAACCCACTCTGACTTCATCGTTACCATCTTTTACAACAACGCCACCTAAACCAACTTTTACTTGTTTGTCTTTGCTTCCTGTTCTTTCGCTTTTATTATCGGTATTTATGGATTCATTGCCACCGTTTTTTGAATCTGTATTAATAACAACTTTGATGCTTTTATTGTCTTGGGTGATTACCAATAATGTATCTTTAATCAAATCACTATTGACAATTCTACGGATACCTCTCCACGTGTCATCGTCTAAGGTCATGCCGCTTTTTGTGAATAATTCTTGAAGATTTTCTCTTAAAGATTTATTGTTTTTCTGATTCAAAAGCGTTTGATTTCGTTTGTCGATACTAATTACGGTTGAGTCTACTTCTCTTCCGTTTGCCACAATTTGTGCGTTGAATGAGCAGATAAATGCAATTGTGGCGATAATTGAATAGCTAATTCCTTTTAGCGTTTTCATGGTGGTTTTTATTTTCATGACTGTATGTTTTTTAAATGTTTAGAGTTTCTGATTGGGAAATTTAGTGATTGTTACAGTGATTGAGGTTTGAATAACCCTTCATAAATTCAAGATGCAGGTTGTTTTATAATAGTTGCATCTACTTTTCATTATTCTCTCCTTTTGTCAAAACATTTTCAATTTTAGCATCAGCACGGGCTAACATTTTTTGCGGTTTAATCCCTACTTCACTCCAATTGACATTTTCTCCATTTTTAGCCCGTTTTAATTGCTGCCAAATTTTGCTCAAACGGGTTTCTTTTTTAGTACTATTATCATTTAAATCTGTTTGGGCTACTACTTCTGGTTTTGTTTCTACCATATTCAACACAATGGTTTCTTCTTCAACTTTGGGTTTTGTATTTTCGAGAACTAACACAATTGTATTTTGTTCTTCGATATTCTTGGACTCAATGGTGGGTAGCTTCGTAATTTGTTCTATATTTTCAACTTTAATAATTTGTTGATTTAGCAATTGAGCAAATTGATTTTTTGTCACTTTTTCACTTTTATGGTTTAATGTTAAATTTGTCTTGGGTTGATTATTTTCTTCAACTTTTACCATTTGCGGAATTGTCTTTTCCAAAATAGGTAAATGTTGTTTCTCAATAATTACAGCCTTTTTTGTAACCGCTACTACGTCATTTCGACTATTTTTCTGAAATGCAAACCAATAGCCTCCAGCACCCAAAAGCAAAGCCACCGAAGCAGCCGAGGCATATTTCCACCAAATTGGTAATACTTTTCTTTCTGACTTTTGTAATCTTGCTTCTAATTTTTCCCATGCTTGCGGACGTGGCTGACGCTCGTAATTTTGCAAACCTTCTGAGAATATTTTATCTATGTTTTCTAATTTTTTCATTTTGAATGTGCCAATATGGCGGTAAATCTCCAAGTTTTTTGTTAATAACCACTAACTAATTACGCCATTTCCATCACAGCATTTTGCAAAATTACTCTTGCTCGTGAAAGTTGTGATTTGGAAGTACTCTCGGTAATGCCTAATTTTTTGGCGATCTCTGCGTGCGAGTAGCCTTCAATGGCGTAGAGATTAAAAACTGTTCTGTAACCTAACGGTAATTTTTCTATCAATTTGAGTAAATCTTGGGTTTCTAAATCGGTTCTAAATTGTTCGGGTTCTGGTTCGTAAAGAATTTGATCGTAACTGGTTTCAAATTGTGATTTTTTGTTACTTCGTAAATACATCAACGATTCATTGACCATTATTCGACGAATCCAACCTTCAAAACTACCTTCTAATTTAAAAGTATCAATTTTTTCGAAAACTTTCACAAACCCTTCAATCATTATTCCCTCTGCTTCATAATCATCGTGAACGTATCTGAAACATATTCCAAGCATTTTGGTGGAATATTTTTCGTAAATACGTCGTTGAGCTTTGGGATCACCTTTTTGACAGGCTTTCACCAAGGCTTCTTCGCTTTGGAATAGATTTAATAGTTTCACGGTAAAGTTTTGGTTAAAATTTGATAGGTTTAAATGATTTTGAATTGTAGATGAAATAGATGAAGTAAAGGTTGCATAAGAATGTATGAATTTTCAAATTTGTACAAAATAAATAACTGTGAACTTGAAATTATGAATTTCCAATAAACTGATAATGAATTGTATTTTGGAAATATTCATAATTCATCATTCATAACTCATCATTAAAGATATATGAATTCAAATCCAATCGGAATTTTTGATAGTGGCATCGGGGGATTGACCATTGCCCATGCCGTTACAACGCTTTTACCCAACGAAAATATCACTTATTTCGGAGATACTGCACATTTACCCTACGGAGACAAATCTTCTTCGGCAATTCAGGCTTATTCCATCAAAATTTGTAATGTTTTGTTACAACAAAAATGTAAAGTTATTTTGATTGCTTGCAATTCTGCCTCTGCGGCGGCTTATGAATTGGTACGTGAATACGTGGGAAGCAAAGCGAAAGTGATCAATGTGATTGACCCCGTAATTGATTACTTATCTATAACTTATACAGAAAAAACAATTGGATTGATTGGTACAAAACAAACCGTTAATTCTAATATTTATAAAAAGAAAATTGATAATTTAGAGAAAGGAATTACGTTGAAATCGCTGGCCACACCTTTGCTCGCTCCGATGATTGAGGAAGGGTTTTTTAACAATAATATTTCAGAAAGTATCATTGAAGAATATTTACATCATGCAGAATTGGACAATATCGAAGCCCTCATTTTGGGTTGTACCCATTATCCATTAATCAAGAAACAAATTGAGAATTATTATCAAGGAAAGGTCAATGTGCTGGATACTTCAGAGATTGTAGCAAAGGCATTAGAAACATATCTCTCTAAAAATAAAATGCTTAATATGATGAATTCTCATATTAAGCATTTTTATGTCTCGGATTATACCAATTCATTTGAAACTTCTACCAAGATTTTCTTTGGCGAACAAATTCATTTGGAACATTATCCGCTGTGGGAATAATCAATGTAATTATCCCATGTTGACTTTGTTAAAGGCTTTTCTAATCCGTTGTCTCAACAAGGTAATGGGAGAAATATTCTTTTTTGAACTTCTCCACCACAAATATCCAATCACTGCAGTTAAAACATAAGGTGCCATCAATAAATATAAAATGGCAACATTCAGATTTGAAGCAATCTGACTTCTTCCGTTTGAAACCGTGCTTTCAACCGTCATTCTGCACATCGCACATTGAGCCATGCTTATGGATGTACTTAAAATGATTAATATGATGGATGCAACAAATATCTTTTTCATAAAGCTGTGAGTTATAGGCTGTGAGTTATACGAGATTCATTATCTCTTTGCTCAAAGCTGTTTGCTGATCACTAATTATAATATGGTGAAATCATTAAATATACAATCACGCCTGTAACCGATACGTATAGCCACAATGGAAACGTCCATTTTACAATCTTCTTATGTTCAGCAATTTGTCCACTCAAAGCGTAGTAAACGGCTCTAAGCACAAACCAAACTACTCCAATCGATAATGAAATATGAGAAATTAGAAGAACATAATAAATGGGTTTTAAAATCCCTTCACCACCGTAAGATGTTGAAGCATTAGAAACGTGATATAAAATATACAATAACAGAAATAATGACCCTTGTATAAACGAAAGACTCATCATTCTTCGGTGCATACTGATATTCTTGTTCTTGATGAATATAAAACCTGCAATTAATGTAATTGAAGTAGTTGTATTCAACAAACCAATTACGTGTGGTAATACTTTTGTCCAAGAACCTAAGTCTATTTTAGTCCTAATTCCAATTAAAATGGCAACCGCAACTGGAATAGCAATGGATAAAATATTAACTAATCGTTCGTTTTTTGTGTTTTTTTCTAATACTAATGAAGTCATTTTATGTTAATTTTTTGTGTCGTAAATTCTTAGTAATACTCTTATTTCTAATATTAATCTGTCCACATCTTTCTTGTCAGTTCCATCATAAAATCCTCTGATGTGTCCCTCTTTATCTATTAGAATTAACTTTTCTGAATGGATAAATGTTTCGTCAGGGGTTTTTACTGCTTTATCATAATCCGAAGCATCGGCCACTGGAATATAATAGCCTTTGACTGCCAATGGATATATAACTGATTTTGTACCCGTCAAAAAATGCCATTTTCCCGCTTTTGCATCATATTTTTTTGAGTATTCTTTTAGTTGTTCAGGTGTATCATGGGTTGGATCAACGGAAAAAGAGGCAATTTGCACTTCTTCATACGTATTAAAAGTATCCTGTAAACGGGTCAATTGACTCGAAATTTTTGGACAAATTGAACCACATCGTGTGAAAAAGAAATCCGCCACGTAAATTTTTCCTTTCAAAGATTCTCCATTGAATACTTTATCATTTTCATCGGTTAAAGTCCATGCCGGAATGGTATGGAAAACCGTATCCATATTTGGCTGATTCCATTTTGGATTTGGATTTTTACGCATCATTACATTGCCAGTCGTCGAATCAATTCGAGGAATCAAATAAGGCAGTTCATAATGATTTTCCCCAAAGCCTTTGAGGTATAAAAAAATTAAAGCTGGAACTACTAATGCAGCGATTAGAATTCCAGCTTTTATCATTCTTTGAGACATAATATTTGTTGCTTAAAACAACTTTTTTTAAATTAATTCTTTGGACATCAATACGTTAGTTACACTATTGCCTAACGCCTAATCCCCAATTTCTAACCTATCTATGAGCTCCTCCTTCAAGAAGTAAAGCTACTAACAACCAAGCAATTGTAATAACAGGGAATAAAACTGCCCAAATCAATACTTTAACTTCATTTTTTAAGTGCATAAATTCTCCCACGATAAAAAATGCTTTAACAATGGTCATAGTTGAGAAAATGCCTACTCTCCAACGATTATTTGGCATTGTAAACGCAATGGCAAATTCGATTGCGGTTAAAATTAGAAGAATCCAAAACGTTTTCCAAATAGCTGCTGTTTGCGCTGGAGCAATTACTTTTTCTTCGGTTACTTGTGAATGTGAAGCCATTTTTTTTAATATTTTTTGATTAACAAAATCTTTTCAAAGTATCTTCCAAAGGGAAGATTTACGTGGGTAATTACACTAAATAGAAAAATGTAAATACAAATACCCATACTAAATCTACAAAGTGCCAGTAAAGACCAACTTTTTCAACCATTTCATAATGTCCACGGCGTTCATAAACACCTGTTGCGGCATTGAAAAATATCAAGATATTCAAAATTACACCTGAGAATACGTGTGTTCCGTGGAACCCTGTGATAAAAAAGAATAAATCTGCAAAAGCTGGAGGTCCGTAAGGATTACGAACTAAATTAGCGCCATCAATAGCATTTCCAGCTACATCTTTTGCTGCTAAAGTCAATTCTGGTCCGTGTATAAAGTGAGACCATTCCCAAGCCTGAGAACCCAAGAAAGTAAAACCTCCTAAAATTGTCCACAACATCCATTTCTCTACATCAGCACGGTCGCCACGGTGTCCAGCTTCTACGGCCAAAACCATTGTTACTGAACTAAAAATCAAGATAAAAGTCATGATACCAACGAAAATCAAAGGAGCTTCAACACCATGTAAAAATGGTAATGCAGCAAATACTTTATCAGGAATTGGCCAGTGGGTTGTTGAGAAAAAGAACGCCTCATGAGCACCTGAATAGGCATTATTACTGAAACGTATCATTCCGTAAGTTACCAATAAAGCTGAAAAAGTAAAGGTATCCGAAAGTAAGAAAAACCACATCATGAGTTTTCCATAACTTGCTTTCATTGGTTCTGAACCACCCGTCCAAGTTAAATTTTCAGGTACGGCAGGAGCGTGTATTGCAGACATTTTTTAACGGTTTTAATTAATAAAATTAAGTTAACAGTTTATGAGTTTAAGGTTCATAAGTTTAGAGTTTATAAGTTTTTCGATAATTTAACGAAACCTATTCACTTTTAACTTATTCACTTTCAACTTTTTACTCTATCTATTGAAATATAAAAATAAGAACAAATATAACCAGAGAATATCTAAAAAGTGCCAATAAGTAGCACATAACTGGATTCTGGTAAGATTTTTCTTTTCATTCGTAAATCTAAATGACGAAACTAAGGAAATTAACAAGACAACTAATCCTGAAATTACGTGAGCAGCATGCAGTCCAATGAGTGCATATAACCAAGATGCTGCCACATCACTTCCGGCAAAATATAGTTGATTCTTGATTAAATCAGAAAAACCAATCACTTGAGTGGTCAGAAATCCTAATCCGAATACAAAAGTAATAGATATTGCTATTTTTAGGGTATTGAAATTGTTATTTTTTGCAGCTCTTACAGCGAAAAACATAAAAATACTGCTAATTAACAATATCCCAGTTGAATACCAGAAAATTGTTGGCATTTCAAACTCGTGCCAGCGTCCTTCGGCTTTACGAACTAAGTAACCTGATGTCCATCCTGCAAACATCATTAAGATAGATACGATGGCGAGCCAAAGCATGAATTTTTTGGGATTCATCGAGAGCGTTTCTTCCGGCTCATCGAGATTTATATTTACTAAATGTTCTGGTGTCATGGTTTTATATTTTATCCATTAAAAAGGCAATCTGTACAATTGGTAAGTAAATAAACGAACCAAACATCATCATTAAGGCAGCCTTATCGGTGGGTTTTGACATTAAATAAAAAGTTTGTGATAAAAATAATACGCCACAAACAACGGCTACAATGGCTGAATTAAATCCTGTCATTCCTAATAAATGTGGGATAAATCCGCAAGGCACAAGGAAAATAGTATAAATCATCATGGTGATTGCTGTACGCAAATCTTTGTGTCCATTATTTGGTAACATTTTGAAGCCCGCACGTTGGTAATCTTCATCTGCTACCCAAGCAATTGCCCAAAAATGAGGAAACTGCCAGAAGAATTGTATCGCAAATAAAATTCCTGGTTCTAAGCCAAATGCACCCGTTGCTGCCACCCAACCAATCATTGGAGGAAATGCTCCAGGAAATGCACCCACAAATACAGATATTGGTCCAACTCTTTTCAGAGGCGTATAAACGAATCCGTATAATAGAAATGACAGCACGCCCAACAAACCTGCTTTATAGTTGAATTCAATGAATAGAATATAAGTGGCAATTGTAAAAAGAATCATGCAGAATATTGATGCTTCATATACGCTCAATCTACCAGTTGGTAATGGACGATTTTGCGTGCGTTTCATCAATTTATCCAATTCAATTTCCTTAATTTGATTGACAATATTGGCAGCTCCTGTAATACAAAAACCGCCGATGCTAATCAGAAATAATTTCCACCAATCAATTCTATCAACGGCTAAAGAATATCCAAAAGCTCCCGAGAATGCCACCAAGGCTGAAAGTCTGAATTTTAATAATTCATAATACGCTTTTGTTTTTGAAACGGTACTGATTGAGATGTTTTCGTTTGTCGTAATCATTTTTTTCACGATTGAGATAACCGTGTTACATTTTTAAAATTCAATAATAATAAAATTACAAACTGTATTCCCAGTGAAATGATTGCCAAGGTCAAATGAATGGGTTGCATATAGGGTGGTACTCCAAAATACGCCATCACTGTTCCTGACAAAATTTCAATAATTATTATCAAAACCAACACTTGCATAAACTTATAAATGATGCCTTGTTGTTGGATATTCTTTCTGAGTTGCCAAATTAGATAAATGTGTAAACCCAAAATTAATAGAGAATAGGAGCGATGTATATAAAATGGCAAACCCATTTGCTCAATCCAAGCCTTACGATTATAACCAAAAATCGGACTGGCAATCACTTGATCAATTGCTTCTCTTACCTGCGTCCCCAAAAGTACTTGCGAAGTTGAAAGCACCAGTACAAGAATTAATATTTTATTCAAAAACGACTTTTTCTCCACGTATTCTATGCGAATTACTTTTGACCATGCTCTTGCGATAGCGTATAGTAGAACAAATATCACCAAAACTGCCAATATCATGTGTAAAGTAACAACGCCAGGTTTTAGGAAAGAATCTACTACATATTTACCTAATGCACCATTAGCTCCGATTAAGAGTACTCCTAAAAATGACAAAATGGTAATTGTTTTGTCTTTCTTCCAATAAGCAAAAGAAGCTAAAAAGGTTGCAAAAACGATAATTCCAGTTAATGCTCCCAACAAACGATTTGCGTATTCAATCCAAGTTTTAGTAACATTAAATTCAACTTCACCATGCAATTTTGCTGCATAAATTTGTTGATAATTCGTGGGTAATTGACTGGCCTCTGTCGGGGGAATTAGCATGCCAAAACACTTAGGCCAATCTGGGCAACCCATTCCTGAACCCGTACTACGTACTATACCTCCTGCTAAAACTAACAGATATACGGTGATGATTGTGGCGATGCCTAATTTTCGGAATAGCATTTCTAAATATGTAATTACTAATTTTCAGTTCACAACATTAATACGAATTTGCTCTATCAACAACAAGTACTAATTGTCATAAAAAATGATACAAAACTAATTTTTTCTTTAAAAAATTAAACTTCAAATTCCCTTTAAACAAAATTGAGAATATATTAACCAGATTTTTCTTAGTTAATATATTCTCAAAGTTAGAGGTATTTATTTCTTAGTGATTGTAAACTGAATTTTGGCTGTCTAACAATCCTTCGATTTCTTTCTCTTTCGCCATTTCTTCATTTTCTTCTGGGAAGTTCGATTCAGGAGTTGCTGAATACGGTACATTCTGAGGAATGAAGTCGGTTGCTGACCCTGGTTTGCTATAATCGTATGGCCAACGATAAACGGCTGGAATTTCTCCCTCCCAGTTTCCGTGTCCTGGATTAACAGGTGTTGTCCATTCTAAAGTATTTGAACTCCAAGGATTTTGAGGTGCTTTTTTACCCTTAAAAATCGAATAAATAAAGTTTACCGTAAAAATAGCTTGTGCTGAGAAGGTAAGAATTGCCGCAATTGAGATAAACATATTCATATCAACAAATGCTTCCATTCTACCGTTTCCAAGTGCTGTAAATGAATAATAACGTCTTGGAAAACCAGCTAAACCAATATAGTGCATTGGGAAAAACACGCAATAAACACCTACGAATGTAGCCCAGAAGTGAACATAACCAGCGGTTTTATTCATCATTCTACCAAACATTTTAGGGAACCAATGATAAACCCCAGCCATCAATCCGAAGAATGATGCAGCACCCATTACTAAGTGAAAGTGAGCTACTACAAAGTATGTATCATGTAAATTAATATCCAGAGCAGAGTTACCAAGAATAATACCTGTCAAACCACCTGAGATAAATAATGAAACTAATCCAATTGAGAACAACATTGCTGGTGTGAAAATGATATTTCCCCTCCATAACGTAGTGATATAATTAAATGATTTTACTGCCGATGGAACTGCAATAATTAGGGTCAAGAACATAAATACTGACCCTAAAAATGGATTCATACCCGTTACGAACATATGGTGAGCCCATACAATGAAAGCAAGTAAGGTAATTCCCATCAATGAACCAATCATTGCACGGTATCCGAAAATAGGCTTACGAGAGTTAGTAGCAATGATTTCTGAAGTAATACCCAAAGCTGGCAACAACACAATATAAACCTCTGGGTGCCCTAAGAACCAAAATAAATGTTGGTATAAAATTGCTGAACCACCAATATTTGGTAAAGCTTCTCCGCCAATATAGATTTCTGATAAATAGAATGATGTTCCAAAGCTACGGTCAAAAATTAACAATAATGCCGCAGATAACAATACAGGGAATGATAATAAACCTAAAATAGCGGTAAAGAAAAACGCCCAGATTGTCAATGGTAATTTTGTGAATGACATTCCACGTGTACGCAAGTTGATAATTGTACAGATATAATTAATACCTCCCATTAACTGCGAAACAATGAACAATGCCATACTTGATAGCCATAAAGTCATACCTAAACCTGAACCTGGCATTGCTTGTGGCAAAGCGCTCAATGGTGGATAAATTACCCAACCCCCTGATGCAGGACCAGTTTCAATGAATAACGAAGCAAACATAATCACAGATGCTGCAAAGAAGAACCAATACGATAACATATTGATAAATCCGGAGGCCATATCTCTTGCGCCAATTTGTAATGGAATCAAGAAATTTGAGAACGTTCCTGAAAGACCTGCCGTCAATACAAAGAATACCATAATGGTTCCATGCATTGTTACAAGTGCTAAATAAAATTCTTTTTCTAATTTTCCTTCTACAATCCACTGACCTAAAATTGGCTTTAACCAAGTTAAATCCATATTAGGAAAACCTAATTGTAAACGAAAGATGATTGACATAGCACCCCCGAAAAACGCCCAGATTATACCAGAAATTAAATATTGTTTTGCAATTGTCTTGTGGTCTTCTGAGAAGATATACTTTTGAACGAAGCCCAACTCGTGATGCTCATGCTCATCGTGTGAATGTGCGTGAGTGTCGATTGCGTGTAGTGTTTCAGTTGCCATGATTTATATTAATTTATTCTTTGTTGAATAGCTAAATGTTTATCTTAATGAAGTTGCTGCTGCTGGTGTAGCACCGCTTGCTTGGGTGCTATCTGATGCCGTAGGGGCTGATACTTCAATATATTTTTGTGCTTTTGATTTCAATTTCTCCGGTACTTTTGCTAAGTAATCAGGATTTTGAGTCAAGAACGGTTTTTGTTGCTTACACCAAGCTGCATATTCTTCTGGTTCATCCACAAAAACGGTAATTGCCATTCCAAAGTGTCCACGACCACAAATTTCTGTACAGTTTAATTTAAAGTTAAATTCTGGATTACCAGTAATATAACGCATTTCATCTGTTGACTTATTTGGTATAAACCAAAATTTTGTTGGCATTCCAGGTACAGCATCCATTTTAACACGGTGGTAAGGTAAATAAACCGAGTGTAAAACGTCTTGTGCATTGATCTTTAGTAATACAGGAACACCTTTTGGGAGGTGCATTTCATTAGCTGTAAAATCATCAAAACAATGTTCATCCGTAAAATCCATGCCCAAGGAATTTGTTTCATTGATTAACTTATAATTATGATTTCCTAATTTTTGGTCATCATTTCCAGCGTAACGTACATACCATCCAAATTGATGACCTGTTAATTCAATGACAACAGCATTATCAGGAGCTTGTGAAGTAATATCTCTCCAAGTTCTCCATCCTGAGAATACCAAAACTGCCATCACAACAGCTGGAACAACCGTCCAGATAAGTTCTATTTTATGATTTACCGGGTAAAATGCTGCAACTCTTCCTTTTTTGTAACGATACATAAATGGAAAAATAAATAGTAACGCATTAGTTACAAAGAATGCAAGCGTAATTACCCCCATTGATATCCAGAACATTCTGTCGGTGATTAAACCATGGTCTGAGGCTGCTACTGGTAGTAAATCAGGCTTTGAATGGAGGAATGACCAAGTTGCACCAATTGATCCCAAAACTAAGAACACAAGGAATCCGATGGCATTTATGTTATTGGCACTATCTACTGGTGAATCGGTGTCTTCTTGAACTCCTTTGATTCCTTTGGATAGAGTCATACTCTTATTGACAATCATGATTGCCAATGCTAAGAATATTACCGACAAAAGACCTATTAAATATGTCATTTTATTAGCTAATTTTTTGGTTATAAATTCTGTTTTGTAAAACTACTTGTTAAATATTGCAAGTAGTGAATTACTTACTCCTATATAAAAAAATGTTGAATAGAAATGTTTTTAACTACTTGCATTTTTTATGGAAAATTATCGAAAGCTTTTCAATAAACATTCAATTACTAAATATCGTGATGAAGTGCTTCTTCTAAGAAAGGATGATTTTTCGCTACTAAAGATGCTTTCGTTAATTGTACTGAAACAATATATACAAATGCTGAAGCAAACATCGCAACCATGCCAAATTCTACTAATCCATATCCACCATGTTTACCCACTGTCCCTGGCATAATCATTTGGTAAAAATCTAAGTAATGCCCTACGATAATAAATGCACAACAGATTTTCAAGAAAATTGGTGTACGTTTTGCATCACGAGACATCATTACTAAGAAAGGGAAAAAGAAGTTGAAAAATACATTCAAAATCTCAGTAGCCTTATAAATTTTGTCGTGTCCTTCCCAACGCTCTAAAAAATAAATTGTTTCCTCAGGGAAGTTAGCGTAGTAAATCAATAGAAATTGTGCAAACCATACGTATGTCCAGAAGATAGAAAATGCAAACATGAATTTACCTAAATCGTGTAAATGGTTGAAATTTACATATTGCATATACCCTTTATCTTTCAACAACAAAACGGTTAGTGTGATAGTAGCTAAACCAGTTACGTGCCATGAAGAGAACATATACCAGCCAAACATGGTTGAAAACCAGTGAGTATCAATTGACATAACCCAATCCCAAGCTGACATTGAACTTGACACACCCATTAACAGAATAAAGATTGTGCCAATCTTTACCATTGAATAGAAGTTATCCGTTCCTCCATCCAAATCTTCGGCTATTGATTTTTTACGCATCCAGTTCCAAAGAACTAACCAACCTCCAAAGAAGAAGACCATACGCCCCAAGAAGAACCATTTATTCAAATAGCCTGATTTTCCTGCGATAACTTTATCGTAATTTTCACTACCTTTTACCGATATTCCTTCGTGCATCCAGTGGAAAAGTACATCTCCTTTATATAGAAAAACAAAAGTTAAGATTGAACCTGTAACGATCAAAAATGGAGGGAATGCCTCTGCAACTCGTTTCACTACCGATGACCAACCTGCTTTTGATAAGTACTGTAGTGAAACAAAGAACATACCAATTACCGCAATACCCGTAAAAAATACACCGTTCAACCAAAGGTTTGCCCAGATTCGAGTTGTCCAGTCATAGGTTTCATGATGAGAAACTGCTCCGCCTGATTCATGACTTCCATGTTCTGCACCGTGCCCTGCTACCGCATGAGCAGCATCGTGTTCTCCACGAGATAACAAAAATATTCCGACAATTAGTGCTATTGTTCCTGCTAAAAAAGCATAAATAACTCTTTTGCGACCTTCCGCCGTGAACTCAAAATGTTCTTCGACATTAGATGGGGAAAAATGTGAATGTCCCGCCATTAGTGTAATTTGATAATTTGAAAATTAAATAATTTGAAAATTAGTTGATATTTTTAACTATAATTTATCAGCCTTTGTAAATTTATTCTATTGAAAAATCGGAATCATTAATCATTTTCAAATTAAAAAATTCTCAAATTCTCGAATTTGAATTAAGGTGCTTGTTGTAATTGATGCACATAAAGTACAATTTTCCAACGGTCGGATGGTGAAACTTGCGAGCCATGAGCCCACATACGTCCTTTTCCGTGTGTTATAGTGTGGTAAATATGTCCATCATTCAAGTTTTTTAAAGCATCCGATGAATAGATTGGTACACCTTTGTACATTTTAGCTACTAATCCATCGCCTTTACCAGCTTCACCATGACAGTGTTGGCAGTATCTTTCATACTGTAATTTTCCAGCTTCAAGATTTACTTCTGTTGGTTCAAAAGGATTCGTCAATAAGGCTTCTGATGATGCCATATCTCCTGATTTGATGTTGCGAGAAACTAACTCCATTTCTAACAAATCTCCATCAATAGAATCTGTTTTTGCCACTTGTCCGTAATATTTACGTGGAACAGTGCCTTTTACTGGCAAACGCATATTCATTCCGTAAGGATTGATATGATTGGTATCTCCTTCTGATTGTGAAAGTGGCTCATATCCAACAGAATGATACATATTTGGCGCAAATTCTGTACCTTGATCGTTATGTTTATCCGCACAAGATGTTATTGCAAAAGCAACAATTCCAGATAGGATGAGACTGTTTGTTTTATTGGTAAACATAATTTTTGATTATTAGTCGTAAGTTATGTTAGGTTTCTGGTTTTGGGTTTTAGGGTTTAGTGAAGTCTTTTATGAAATACTAATACCTAATACCTAACAACTATTACCTAATCAACTAAAATTGTTTAACATTTACTTCGATTGCACCTGATGCTCTCAAAATTGTTTCGATTTCAGATTCAGATTTTCTATTATTGGCCATATTTACGGTCATAATAAATTTATCATCTGTACTTCTCAAATCAAACGTTCTTTGTTTTTTACCAGGCCATAGACTGTTTGATACTAAAAAAGTTCCAACCATTCCGAAAGCAGTAAATAAAACGGTTCCTTCAAAAGATACTGGAATCCAGTCTGGCAAGGCAAAATAATCTTTACCTCCAATAATCATTGGCCAGTCAAAAACCATTGTATAGTTAATCAAAGAGAAAATAGTGATTAACCCTAAACAACCAAACATAAAGGCTGCAATTGGAATACGTGTACGTGGGTGTCCAATTGCAACGTCTAATCCGTGAATTGGGAATGGCGTATAGACTTCTTCAATCTTCACACCGGTGTTTTTGACTTCGGTAACGGCAGCGACTACTTCTTCATCATCGTCGTAAACTCCTACTAAATATCTTTCTGTTGAATCCATTGTTTTTTGGCTTTCAGCTTTTAGCGATGAGCTTTCAGCTTTTAAAAAATTTCTATTGAGAATTTTCTTATTTATCTTTTTAATAACTTATCTAAAAGCCGATAGCCAAAAGCTAACAGCTGAAAGCTATTAATGAATTGTTTCTTTTTCTTTTTCTCCCGATGGTTTTTTCTTGAAAGGATAGTTTGTTGAAACACCTTTCATTACTGCTTTCACTTCGAACATATTGATTACTGGTAAAAACTTGGCAAACAAGAAGAATAAAGTAAAGAATAAACCGAATGAGAAAATATAATCACCAATGTCAAACATCGTTGGCGTAAACATCGCCCATGAAGATGGAAGATAATCACGGTGTAAAGATGTTACAATAATTACAAAACGCTCGAACCACATACCCACGTTTACTACTATCGACAAAATAAATGATACCAAAATACTGGTACGTATTTTCTTGAACCAGAATAATTGTGGAGATACTACGTTACAAGTCATCATCATCCAATATGCCCACCAATATGGCCCAGTGGCACGGTTAATGAAAGCATAAGACTCATATTCAACGCCTGAATACCAAGCAATGAAAAATTCAGTTAAATATGCAATACCTACAATTGAACCTGTAACAGTGATAATGATGTTCATCATTTCAATGTGTTCAATGGTAATATAATCTTCTAATTTGAATACTACACGAGTAATCAACAAAAGACTTTGTACCATGGCAAAACCTGAGAAAATTGCTCCTGCCACAAAATATGGAGGGAAGATTGTCGTGTGCCATCCCGGGATAACAGACGTTGCAAAGTCCATTGATACGATTGTGTGTACTGAAAGTACAAGTGGTGTTGAAATACCCGCTAAAATCAGAGAAACGTATTCGTAACGAGCCCAAGTTTTTGCTGAACCTGTCCAACCTAAACTGAATGCACCATACCAGAATTTTGAAGCTTTTGTTTGCGCTCTATCACGGATAGTTGCTAAATCAGGAACAAGACCCATGTACCAGAATACTAATGATACGGAGAGATATGTTGAGATAGCAAAAACGTCCCATACCAGAGGAGAGTTGAAGTTTACCCACAACGAACCGAATGTATTTGGCAAAGGTAATGCCCAGTGAAATAACCAAGGACGTCCCATGTGAGCTAAGATAAACGATGCTGCACAAAGTACGGCAAAGATGGTCATAGCTTCAGCAGAACGGTTAATGGATGTTCTCCATTTTTGACGAAATAATAACAATACGGCTGAAATTAGTGTACCTGCGTGACCGATGCCTACCCACCATACAAAGTTGGTAATATCCCATGCCCAGCCTACGGTCTTATTCAAACCCCAAACTCCGATGCCTTGCCACCACGTGTAGCCTAAGCAAAAAGCGCCATAAGCGAATACTAAGCAAGAAACTCCAAAAGCGATTTTCCACTCTTTGGTAGGTTCTCCCTCAACTTGCTTACAAATATCATTTGTAACGTCATGATAAGATTTACCGCCTGAAACAAGGGTTTCTCTTATGGGTGATACTACGTGCGACATATATTTTTAATTTAAGATTTTAGTTTCTATTTACTATACGTGTTCTTTTGATTCTGCAACAGCTCCTTCCTTACTTACTTTTTCATCCTTATTACGGATTTTAACTAAGTAAGAAATACTTGGCTTAACGTTAATTTCTTCGATCACTCCGAAAGCACGTCCCTTTCTCTCATTAGATAATAATTTCGAGATGGCAGTTGTTTCGTCATTCATATCTCCAAATGTAATCGCATCAGTTGGACAAGATTGAGCGCAAGCTACTTGGATTTCTCCATCAATTGGTCTTCTTTTTTCTTTCTTGGCTTCCAGTTTACCCGCTTGGATACGTTGAATACACATTGAACATTTTTCCATAACACCACGTGAACGAACCGTTACATCTGGGTTAATCACCATACGACCTAAATCGTTGTTGAATTGAAAATCATATTCGTCTGTTTGGTAGTAACGGAACCAGTTGAAACGACGTACTTTATATGGACAGTTGTTGGCACAATAACGTGTACCGATACAACGGTTATAAGTCATTTGGTTCAACCCTTCCGTTGAGTGAGTTGTTGCTAATACTGGACAAACAGTCTCACACGGAGCGTTGTTACAGTGCTGGCAAAGCATTGGTTGGAACACAACTTCTGGGTTTTCAGAAGCATTTTCTAATCCTTTTACATCTTCAACGTCAGCATCAGAAGAATAGTAACGGTCGATACGCATCCAGTGCATTTCACGACGATTAATTACTTCTTGACGACCTACCACTGCAATATTATTTTCAGCATTACAAGAAACTACACAGGCTGCACAACCAGTACAAGTGTTCAAGTCGATGACCATTCCCCATGCGTGATTATTGTATCTGTGTCCGTTCCATAATGAAACTTCTTTATCGCTAATTTCTTGCTTGTTTCCGTTTAAGGCAGAAATCTCTTTCTTACCTTCCGATGTTACAACCGATGGCTTGAAACGACCAGCTTCTACATTTTTCTTATAAGCACTAAGAACGGTTTCTTGAACAACTGACTCACGAGCCATTACGGTATTGTGCGTTTGTGTACGAGCAATTTTAGCAGTTTCACCTGTGGCTTTCACTTGAACATCACCCGTATTTGAGAAGGCAATATTTCCGCCAATCGTTGAAGCAAAAGGATAAACATTTGCACCAACACCATTGGCTGATTTACCTGCTTTTGTACGGCCGTATCCAATAGCTATGGCTACGGTGTCATTTGCTTGACCTGGTTGAACAATGAATGGTAATTTTATTGATTTACCATTTACTGAAACTTCAACTTCAAGCGTATCTAATTCTACTTCTTGATCTAAACCTAATTTCTTAGCAGTCGCTAAAGAAACGGTAGCATAATTGCCCCAACACGATTTAGAAACTGGTTCTGGGCATTCTTGTAAGAATGGGTTATTAGCTTGTGAACCAGTACCCATCGTTACTTTTTCATAAATAGCTAACTCCATTTTATCACCAGTATTTGCTTTGTAGTTTTTCGATATCGAAACCACTGCATCAGCTAAATCAGTTTGAGGAACATTGAAGGCAACAATAGAACTTGGCTCGTAAATACCATCATGCAATGCTTTCGACCATGCTACATTACTTCCCAAAGTTGCTACCCACCCATTTTCAAGGTAAGTTGCGTAGTCTGAATCCAAACCAGCCCATTTTAAAAGACTTGATTGAGTTTGACGAGTTTTGAAAATAGTTGAGATAGTTGGTTGTGTGAAAGAGAAGTGACCTCTTTTAGGCTCAGCATCGTTCCATGATTCTAAATAATGTGAATCTGGCGTGTTGTATTTACAAAGTGATCCTGTTTCGTCAGCACGGTCATTGGTTGAAATGGTCAACTCAATTTTTGATAATGCTTCTCCTAATTCTATTCCACGTGGGTGATTATAAACTGGGTTTGCATTGTAGAAAATTACTGCACCAATTTGTCCTGCCTTTGCTTCATTAATAAACATTGACATTTCAGCATCAAAACCTTGACGGTAATTTGATATAGTTCCTGCATCAATTGTAGAACCATAAGCACCTAACATAACGTTGATAGCAACTACTACGGTTTGAACGGCTGGGTCATTTGATCCTGAAACTACCAATGATGCTCCTTTTGTTGTTACTAAATCAACAGCAGCTTTATCCAAATGGTCAATCTTAACGGATGCAGATGAAATAGCTACACCACCAATTTTTCTTGCAATGGCATTATAAAGAGCCGTTACTACTAAACCTTCCTGTGAAGGCTTGTAAGTTGCACGATAATCAGCGTTTGCACCAGTGTTAGACATGATTGTCTCAAACTGATAATGACGAGACATTTCTCTATTTCCACCTTCGCCTGAATTTACTCTACGGGTTTTTGCCCATTGTCCAGCGAATTCAGTTGGAGCAATCCAAGTACCTAAGAAGTCAGCTCCGATTGAAACGATTGTTTTTGCTTTGCTGAAATCAAAACTTGGTAATATCCCGCCATTGGCTTGTACCAAGCCTGATACCGAATTGGCATCGTAAGTAACTAATTTTGTGGTTGGGTATTTAGCAATAAATTCACTTATAACTTTCTTTGTGGTTGGTGAAAGAATGGTATTTGATACAATTCTAATTTGACCTCCACGAACGGCAACTTTACTTAACTCAGCAATAATTTCTTTATCAGCTAAAGTCCAATCAGCAGCTTTACTACTAATTGTTGCTCCTTTTAATTTTTCGTTATCATAAAGACTCAATACAGATGCCTGTACACGAGCAGATAATGCCCCTTTACTTACTGATGAAGCCTTATTTCCTTCAACTTTGATAGGACGACCTTCACGAGTTTTTACCAATATCGAAGCGTATTCACCACCATCCACGAAGGTTGATGCGTACCAGTTGGCAATAGTTGGCTCAACGTCTTCTGGTTTATTTAAGTACGGAATTGCTTTTTTGATGGGCGCTTCGCAAGCGGCTAATGCCACGGCAGATACGCCAAAACCTAAAACTTTCAAGAAGTCACGACGAACAGTATTTGTTCCATCAATGATTAATTCTCCTTTATCGTCCGCTGTTGGAGCATCACCAAATTCACGATGTGCGTGTTTGACAAACTCTGAACTGTTTGTCAATTCCTCAATTCCTCTCCAATACCGCTTTGTATTATTTTCCATATTTGTAATATGTGATTAGCTTTTTGACTTTCGGCAATCGGCTTTTTTTAATGTCTTGATTAACGTTTTTGCTTTTGGGGAGGTCATTTAATAATCACCAATCACCAGTCACTAATTCACCAATTTCTTAATAGTGGCACTTTGAACATTCTAAACCACCAATGTCTTGTACTTTTAATGGTTCTTTGTTTTCGCTATTGTGCAATTCTACTAATTTATCATAGTAGGCATTCCCTTTTGCATTTACGTTTGTCTTTCTGTGACAATCAATACACCATCCCATTGTTAAAGATGAACGTTGTTGAACAACTTCCATTTTAGCAATCTCTCCGTGACAGTTTGTACATTCTAAACCGCCAACGTTTGTGTGTTGAGAGTGATTGAAATAGGCCAAATCTGGAAGGTTGTGTACTCGCACCCACTGAATTGGCTCATCTTTTTCAAGAGAACGATAAATTTTTTGAATTTCTGGAGATTCACGTTTAATCGCATTATGGCAGTTCATACAAATGTTTGCCGAAGGAATATTTGCACCTTTTCCTTTGTAAACGCCTGTGTGGCAATAGGTACAATTAATTTCGTATTGACCAGCGTGAAGTTTGTGAGAGAATTGAATAGGTTGTTCGGGAGCGTATCCTTTATGAATACCGATTCCGTAAGCCGCATCAATCGTTGCTTTTCCAATTAATAATGTAATTAACAACGCTGCACCCGTTTTGAAAGCACTATTTGCCGTTAATTTCTTAACGTTTTCGGTGATTCTTTGAAGTAAAGGGATTTTTTGAGCTTCCTCAGAAGTAGCATCAATCGAAGCCAATTTTGTTAAACTCGAAACGATTGATAATAAAGCAATTAATACTAAAACCATTACTGCTAATAGGGCAATCATGATGTATTGCATCATTCCACCGTTTGAAGAACCTTCTGAGGGAGTTCCAGTAGAGGGAGTTCCAGCAGTAGGAATCGGCACTACAACAGCTTGAGCATCGACATAAGCAATGACACTGGTAATTTGTGCTGCTGAATATCCTGGATAGGCAGTCATCTGTGCCTTATTCATTTTGTTGTATAAATCAACGGCGTATTTATCACCAGAGGCAATAACTGCTTGTGGATTATTCACCCACTTTATAATCCAGTCAATTGGTCTTCTTTGCAAAATGCCTTTCAAGCCAGGGCCTACAACTACTTCATCCGTTACAGCGTGACAAGTTGAGCAGTTATTTTTAAAGATTTGTTCACCTTCAGCAATATCTTGGGCGTTCACGCTTGCGAATGAAGCGAAGAATCCTAAAATTGCTATTAAAGAAACATTTTTCAAGCGTTTCATGATTGTCATAATCGTTTTATTACAGAACATTTATATAAAATTACGCTAATTAAATTTAATTATTCAAGAAAGTTAGTGTTTGATTTTTAATCGCAACAAAAACATTTTTTGGTTTAAAAACTCAAATTTACCCCTTTTTCGGGTTACAAAAGTACAATCGGAAAAATTACGAACCAATTATATTTTTGTTCATTTTCGATACTTTTTCTTATCAAGGGAACTATTTAGACGTTTTCTAAATAGCAAAAACGATAAGTTTTTACTTTAAACAGATTGTATTGGACTTTATTAAGAAAGAGATTTAGAAAGAGTATCACGTACAAAACTACGAAAGGAATTAATACCAATGTATGTTTTTAGTGTAATGTTAGAAGGTTTTGTGTCAAAAAAATGTTTGATAGTGTATGTATTTTAAATCAAATGGGTAGATTTCTAACAAAATAGGACGTGTTCGCTTTAAGCGAACACGTCCTTAGAAATTGTTTTTAAAATCAAAAGTTATAAGCTAAACTCAACCGCCCGAAGAATGGTGTTCCTGGTGTAAAATGAATTTCTTCAATGGGTGATACTTCTCCTTTTAATCTACTTTCTGTGGCAAATTGCGTTTCTTTCCAACGAACATCAAAAAGGTTTTGGATTGATAAACCAAAGTTGTAATGCCCTTTGGTGTAATTGATTTGTAAATCATTCACAAAATAGCCTTTTGCTACGATTGAATTATCTTCATTGGCTGGGCGGTCGGCAATGTATCTGTAACGAATTGAACCACTCAATCCAAAAGGTGTTTTTAACGATAATCCGCCAACCGTTGTGAATGTAGGAGCGAGGGGTAAATAGTTTTTCCCAGCCTCCGCATCCATTGAACGAGGGGTTGCCGTATTCAAATCAATATCTGCGTAAAGTGCTTTTGTTAATTGATACCTTACTGAGACATCAATTCCGTACCTGCGTGAGCGTCCGCTCGGTTCAACAACACCTTCATCACCAACATAAACAAACTCTTGTTGTGAGAAAATATACCACGATGCGGCATTGATTAATAATTTTGGAAATGGTTTATAAATTATTCCTAAATCTGAACCATACGTTGCGGGCAAAATTTGTAATCCGCCTTGTGGAACTACCACTCTGGTATCATTCGAGTGAAAGCCTTTTCCAGTATTCAGATAAAGTTGAAACCTTGGATTAAAGGTGTAATAAAAATTCAATTTTGGCGAAATAATCGTTGCTTCTGCCGTTCCGATATTGTTACTCGGATTCAGCAATAAATCTTCGTATTTATTATGAAAGTAATCAAATCTAATTCCCGCATTGATGGTAAATTTATCCGAAACTTTGATGAGTTCATCGGCATAAATAGCCGCATTTATTTCGTTGATATTTCCTAATTTTAAGGCATTAGTCGTAATGACACGGTCTTTTGTTCTTGATAATTCCGTTCCGTTGGTAATATCCTGACGATATTGGATGCCAAATGTAGTCGTGAAATCTTTTTCTCCAATTGAGGTATTGGTTGAATAACTACCATTATAACCGAACAAATTACGGTGTTCTTTTTGGCGAATTTGGTCGCCATTGATGGAATCTTCTCTGAAGAATGTAAAATTAGAATACAACTCAAAATTATAGTTGCTGTAAAAAAGCTGATTTTTGATGACGTGATTTCTGGGTGTAATCGTCACAAATTGGGCATTTACGTTTGTTCTGCTGGTTTCTCCGCCTTCGGTTGGGTCAATTGAGCCGAAGAAATCTGTCAATCCTGAAGCAATGGCACGGTCGGGAATTTGTCCTGAATGATTCCATTTACTCCAAAAGGTTGAACCCGTTAAAGTTAAGTTGGTATTATTGGTAAGATGTCCGTGAAATTTACCAATTATATTTACTCGTTTAAAATTTTGTGGATTATCGAAATAAGAATCACTGTAAGAATATTCTGAGGCTAAATAAGCAGATTGATTTTTTTGTTTTCCTTTTTCACCCAATAAATCTAATCCACCAACGGCACGGTAAGTATTATATTGACCGCCTTCAACTTTCAAAAATGAGTGTTCTATGGTGTTTTTTGTACGAAAATCTACCCATCCTGCGGTGGCTAAATTGCCTTTTTCGGCATTGTAAGAACCTTTTTTAAAGTCCACGCCTTGAATTAATTCTGGAATGACAAAATGCAAATCGGCGTAGCCTTGCCCGTGGGCGTGGGAGACCATATTTACGGGCATTCCATCAACGGTTAAGCGAATATCAGTTCCGTGGTCGAGATCGTACCCCCGCAAGAAAATTTGTTCTGCTTTTCCTCCACCAGCGTGTTGCCCAATGAAAAGTCCTGGCACCATCCTTAAAACTTCTTGGGAATTGGTGATGGGGCGTAATTTAAGGTCTAAACTACTGATAAGTTGCTGGTCGTGAGGGCGTTGGGAAGGAACGACGATTTCAGTTAATTCAATGGATTTATAACCCATCGAAACTTTCAAAAAAGTGTTTTCATCATCTTTTACGACCGCAGTAATTGCTTGTGCCTTGAAACCAAGATGTAAAAATTCGATTTTATAAGGTGCTGCAACTAAATTTTCAAAGTGATATTGTCCTAATTCGTTGGTCAAAATTGCTTTGTTCAAACCCGTCAATTGTACACTCACGCCTTGTATTGGTAGATTTGTCTTCTCATCGAAAACCGTTCCAGAAATACTTCCTAAATGGGCGAAAGCCTGCGTTGAAATGAAAAATATAATCAGCGGTAAGAGTTTTTTCATGATTTTGTAAAGGTAAATTTTTACGGAAACTTTTAAAAATTATTCCAAAAATAAGCGTGCCACAAAATGTGTATTTTATTCTTCTTCAAGAACACACAAATCGTGAACACGCTATTACTAAAAAAATCGCTTAATTTATTTATTAGCTACAATAATTGGTTCATAACCAAATTGTGCTTTTGCTAAGGTTCTATCAATTTTACCAGCATCATTCAATAATTCTGGGTCTTTACTGCCCGTACTCATGGCTACTGAAAGATATTCTTTTGCTTTCTTGAAATCATTCATTTTGAAAGCTACAACTGCCATTGCGTGGTTTACGTCAATATTTCTTGGTCGTTTTTTGTATTCAATTAAACCATGTTTCAAGGCTAAACCCATATTGCCCGCTTTGGTATAAAGTTTACAAAGTTCCAAATCAACAGCGTGTCCAGATTTTGCATCTTGGTCTAACATTTTAGCTACTTCTTTGTATTTATCCAAGGCTTTTTCGTGATTTCCTTGAAGGTCATAAATCTCTGCCATTTCTTCGTGGAATGAAAATTCAGGCATTATTTTCGTTGCTTTGTCTAAAACTTCCAAAGCTTTATTGTATTGTTTCTTTGCTTTCAAGATTCTTGCTTGTCCACCATAAGCAAACGCATAACTTGGACGAACCACTAAAATATCATCGTATTGTTGTTGCGCTTTACTCAATTCCCCCGTTGATTCGTATAAATGCCCGAGCGTTTTTTTGCTCCAACAAAAAGGTTCAGAACCTGGCATTCCAGCTTCTACGGCTAATTTCATGGCACTGATTGAACCTTTAAAGTCTCCATAAATCTCCCGTAGATAAGATGCTCTTGAATAAGATTCTAAAGATGGTTTTAAGGCTTGCATTTTGTCAGACATCGCAATGGCATCTTTATAAAAACCCAATTCCACATTAGCATCCACCAAAACACCGTAAACATACGCATTATCTGGATTGATCTTGCGAGCTGCTTCCGCCAATTCACGGGCTTCGGCAAATTGATGCTGAGACATTTTTACGGATGCTTTGAAGGTGGTAGCTTCAAAATTATCAGGCGACAAATATAAAATTCCGTCTAATATTTTTAATACCGCAGGATAATAATAAGGATGTTCGCCCGTAATTCTGGCCTCGGATAAATAGATGGTTGCAATCTGTAAACGGACTTTAATATCGTTGGGGTCTTTGGCAAGTTTCGTCTTTAATTCATCAACTTTCTCTCTCGTTTTTTGCCATTCCTCGGCTTTTGCTAAATCGCCAGTACGCTCGAAAAGAGCAGGGATTTCTAAATTTGAGGAGCCGTTTTGAGCCGTTGAATTGTCAGATTTGTGCGTTTTATTACAGCTAATTTGAGCCACTAAAATCGTTAAAATAAAGAGGTATTTAATCGCTTGTTGCGCAAATGTAATGGATGTTTTCATGACGAATGATGGTTTGAATAATGTTATAGTTAATTGACTTTCAATAATTTAACATACGAAAGTTTAAAGTTTTTGGATTTAGAGATAAAAAATTATGAGTGATGAGTTATGAATTTTTATCGAAATATCAATTCACAACCCATCACTCATAATTAAAAAAACTTAATTACGAATAATCTTCACCGTACTACGTTCAGTTGGAGAAACTGTTCTAAGAAAATATGTTCCTACTTCTTTACCCAATTTGAAAGTTTTAGTTTCATAATTGCCCGCTTCATCAACTGATTGATGACCAATAATTTGTCCTTTCATATTGACTAAATCCATCTCCAGATTCTCACCTTTTGCTCCTCTGATTTCAACGGTAACTTCATCACCACTTACTGGATTTCCTAAAACATTTACTGACAATTTTGCGGTAATTGGTTCAGATGAAACACGCTCAGCTTTGTTAGTCGAATTAGTTTGTTTCGTACCCGCATATTGTCCTCCACGGAAACCTCTCCATGGTGATTGCTCGTAAGGGAAAACCGCTTTCAAGGTTGTATCGTTTTTCGTTACACCAGCATTGAATCCTAAAGTACCCAATAATTTAGGCGTAACTGGACTTGCTGTAACACCTGGCGTGAAATCGTCATACCACAAACCGATAGCGGCTAATACAACTCCACCAACTGCTTGCAATTCAATGGTTGTAACGTCATCTTCTAAACGACGACCGTTAGGGAAACCATCCATATTTGGAATCATTTGCAAAGCCGTTGAGCCATTGAAACGACCATCCGTTAATCCTAAAACTGCGGCATAAACTAAGCCTAATGAATTGAAATCTGCACTA
The DNA here is from genome assembly GCF_964672035.1 of Arcicella sp. Lineage (NCBI taxonomy): Bacteria > Pseudomonadati > Bacteroidota > Cytophagia > Cytophagales > Flectobacillaceae > Arcicella > Arcicella sp. The sequence goes on along the minus strand of NZ_CBABQS010000003.1, from coordinate 70,134 downwards.
TTACGTGGCGTTGCAGGAACTGCCATATTCAAACGTAACAAATCGCCCAAAGTAGGTAAGAAGTTATTGATGAATGGTTTACCTGGTGCTAATGGATTTCCACCTTTGCCCGTTGCTAATTGATACGGAGCTAAGTTTGGAACACCTGTATAGAAAATTGGTAAAATATCAACCGCTCGTGGACTGGTTGGATTTGGTAATAAAATACTACCAAAAGCTGCCTCAGAAAGTGCAGTTCCGTTTAAGGCTGCATTACCTTTCAAGCTGTATAAACCTGCTTTTCCATTACGGAAATCAAATGAACCCAATGATTTTGATTGAATTCTTAAAGCTGATAAACCTGGAACTGCTGTGCCAAATTGTGAATCATCCATGTATAATCCTAATTCTGGATTCGTGAAATATGAAGCAAATTGTAAGTCTTTATCTGGACCTACTGCATTCCATTTGTCTTTCAAACCAATCGGGATAATGGCTTCGTTGGTCAAAGGCATTCCCAAACGTGAAACTTGTACATATTCACCGTCCATTCCTACATCACCACCATTATAAAACGTTCTAATTTTTTGACGACTTGCCGAAGCATAAACGCCAATTACATAGTCAGGGTCAAGAATATTACTTGCCATGGCTACAGATTTACCGCTTTTCTGCAAAGTAGCCACTGGCACTTCAATTACGATTGAGTGACAATTGAACTTCGCAACGCCATCTTTTCCACTTCCGGGACGAACATTTCCTACATCAAAAATGCCCCCTAAATCAACAAAGAATGGGTCATCAACAGGACCACAGAAGATTTTTTCACCCGTTGAAGCTGTCATAATTGACTTTTTCGCTAAATCATCGTAAGAAGCTGCACCCAAACCAACCGTTGTGTTTTCGATTGAACGTGGTCCAATATTTGGCGGAGGCACACTTCCGTTTGAAATAATGGTGGTGAAACTTCTTCCACCGTCTGTACTACGCTCGCAATTGTAAGTTGTCTTCAAATTTTCTTTTCCTAATCTAATCGCAAAGAAAGTCGAAGGGTCTTCGTTTGTTTTCATAAAAGTGAAACGGTAAACGATGTCATCGCCTGGTGTTCCAGCATTATTATCCACGTGAATTTCGTAACGTATTCTTTCTCCAAAAGAATACCAATTTGGTCCTCCCGCAGGATGTTCAAAGGGAATATAGTTGGCAATTAAAACGATATTCTCTGGGTTTGTTGGACTCTTAAAGGCATACACGTCCGTATTATCTGCCAACGGGTCATTTGAAATTAGCGGGGCTTCTCGATGAGAGGATGCCAAGATTTGCGACGGGAACTGGCATATCAAAGCCAGCAATCCTATCATATATATTAGTTTTTTCATTAGTATCTTTAAATAAAAGTGATGAATTATAAGATTAAGATTTAAGAGTTTTATCTCTGTTTTCTCTGTCTCCTATATACTTATTATGGTTGCATTAAAAACGAGCTTTTTCTGGATAATCAAATCCTCTCCACGGACTTGCCATGTAAGGGAAACCTGTTTTGAATTGAGCGTCATTTTTAGTTGGTCCAGAAGTGAAACCTAAATTAGAAAGTAACTTTGGCGTAACTGGACTGGCTGTTGTACCTGGAATAAAATCATCGTACCATAAACCAACGGCTGCCAAAACAACGCCACCAACTGCCTGCAATTCGATGGTTGTAACATCATCCTCTAAACGTCTTCCGTTGGGGAAACCATCCATATTTGGAATAAATTGAATGTCTTTTGTTCCGTTGAAACGTGCATCAGTCAATCCTAAGACTGCAGCATAAACCAATCCTAATGAATTGAAATCTGCACTATTACGTGGTGTTACGGGTACTGCCATATTCAAACGCAACATATCACCCAAAGTAGGTAAAAAGTTGTTGATGAAGGGTTTACCTGCTGCCAATGGATTTCCTGCTTTGCCCGAAGCCAATTGGTAAGGAGCTAAATTTGGAACACCTGTATAGAAAATTGGAAGAATATCAACCGCTCTTGGGCTTTTCATATCTGGTAATAAAACACCTCCGAAGGCAGACTCTGCCAAAGCCGTTCCGTTCAAAGCCGCATTTCCTTTCAAACCAGCTAAACCAGCTTTTCCATTACGGAAATCGAAAGAACCCAAAGATTTTGATTGAATACGAAGCGCATTTAACGAAGGAACAGCACCACCAAATTGTGAATCATCCATATATAGAGCTAATTCTGGATTGGTGAAATATTGAGCAAATTGCAAATCAGCACCACCATAAGGCATGGTTGCATTCCAACGGTCTTTCATGCCCAATGGAATAATTGCCTCGTTTACTAATGGCATTCCTAAGCGTGAAACCTGTACGTAATCACCATCCATTCCTACGTCACCATCTTTGAATAAAGTTTGAATTCTTTGACGACTTGCCGAAGCCCAAACACCGATTACAAAATCAGGGTCAAGGATATTTGATGCTGCAGAAACCATTTTGCCATCTTTTTGCAATAAATTGATTGGCACTTTAATGGCAATTGTATGAACATTAAAACGGTTCAAACCATCAATTGGCGCATTAGTAGAATTACCTTGTGGACGGAAATTGCCCACATCAAAAGCACCGGCTAAATCCACAAAGAATGGATCATCAACGGGACCACAGAACACTTTTTCACCCGCTGCCGTAGTCATGATAGACTGAGCCGCCAAAGCATCGTAAGAACTGTTCAAACCAAGCACAGGGTTATCAATCGAGCGAGGCCCAATATTAGCTGGAGGAACAGTACCATTCATAATAATTGTTGTGAATGTTCTACCGCCGTCCATACTTTTCTCACATATATACGTTGTCTTTTGGTTTTGTTTGCCAAGACGAATATTGAAGAAAGTTGAAGGATCTTCATTAGTAGTCATGAATGTAAAACGGTACGTAATATCATCCCCAGGTGTATTGGCCTTATTTTTTACGTGGATTTCGTAACGTACTCTACTACCAAATGTATAATAATTTGGACCTCCTTCGGGAGATTCAAAAGGAATGTAATTGGCAATAATCGTAATCATATTTGGGTCATCAGGGCTTCGGAAAGCATACACATCGGTGTTGTCAGCCAATGGGTCGTTAGAAATCAGCGGAGCTTCTCTGTGGCTGGAAGCATAGCCAAAATTGACTATCGACAGAGAAACGAAGAAGGTAAGGCACTTTAGCCATCTTCTTAATGGTAAACCATTTCTGTTCATAAGGTTTAATTTTTAAGTTTGAAAAAATGAAAAAATACTGAGGTTATTCTGTTATCCATGAAACATATAGTTTCATTCAGGCTATTTTACATAACCTGACTTATATACGCTTAAAACGGTTGGTTGGATTTACTTTATAAATTTTTGGTCAGAAAATATAATATTAACAGGCTTAATAAGGATTTGAAGCTGTTTATTGCAATAATTTTTTTGGAATTTGTAGGGAATTGCAAAAATATTATGCGTTTTATCTTCATAATATTTAATCGAAAAGGGAATTAAATCGTCACTATTTGGGCATTGAAGAAAAGTTAGTGAGTTAAGGTTTAGAACTAAAATTTTAACGAGTTATCAAAAACGATAATTAATTAGATTTATTCGGTTTAAAGGTTTTGTGTTTTTAATAATTCTAAGAAATAGATAATTTCTTATTGAAAGATTGCATTACAAATTTCAGTAATTAAGATAAATTAATTGTTACACAATTTTCATTAATTATTTCATAATTCGCATATTATCAATAAGTTAATAAGATAGTATGAAACAAAAAACGTCCTCTGTAACCAGAGAACGTTTCCGAAATACCTAACCACTAATTTACCTTTTACTATCTTTATATGAATTAAAAGGCTCTTAAAACCTTCATCTTTGTTGTTTTTGTAATAATTACGCAACAAAGATAAAATCACTTGGCTTGATAACAATTATAGTATTTTTGAAAAAAATTACAACATTCACACATTTTAGAATGTAAGGCAAAAAAAAAGCTCCTAAAATAGGAGCTTTTAAAAATTTGGAGGTCTCGAGCGAACTACATAACGTGTTGGCTTATAGATATTTATGTCTTTATGAAATAGAAAGTAACAAAATGGTAACAAAAAGGGCTTATTTCAACCTCCCACCTCATAATCGTAAAACAAATTATTATCTTTGATTTTTTCTTTCCTGTATTTGCTAAAAAATGATTTTGTCAAAAACATGTCTGAGATTTCAGTTAAGGGAATAATGAATAACTCTTCTGGAGCTGTGGCAATGCCACCAATGCCTATTGCGACAAAAACGGGTATTCCTTTATCGGTGGCAAAGGTTTTATAACTTTGTAACTGTTTATTTTGAAAATCATTCTACACCACTTTTATAATAGTCACTTCTGCATTTACACTCAACAGCAAATTTTTTGTCAATATCTTTCATCTTGAATCGGAATATTAAATCAGGGTTAGTGTTGCTCATGGCATATATTCCTTCAATGTATTTTTCAAAATCATTACCTTTTCATTTCTTAGTTTGCTCAGTTTCATTCTTCTATACAGTAGTTTCGTTCCCGTGGTTTCAACAGTATCAATTGCAAAATTGTTTTTGTTATACGCTTTCTTCTTCTTCTTCGTCTAGTTGCTCTGTCTCTGTGTAGTTAAATTCAATTTTACTTTGTGTGATAATTTCCTCAAGAATGTTATTCAAATAGCCTAACTGTATTGTTTCACTGAAACGTTGATTTAAGGTTGGAATATTTATTACTTCTTCAATACATGACATGTATTTGTCAACAATTGCAGTGACCAAATACATCTTGTTGGCATTAGTCTTAATTTTTTTTAGAAGTTGGTCAACTGGTTCGTCAGACTTAACGACAAAAGTTATTGGGAATTTCTGAATTTTGTCAATATCAAGAAAGTATTTTTTAAAATCTAAAGTCTCTGTTACTTGAAAAAACCTTCCAAGGGGCTTCATAACAAAGTCAATTCCTCCATCGTTTGCATTTGTTCTTCCTGTTTTGTAAAGTTTTAAAGTCTCTTTTGTTAAGTTGTCAATTTCAAAACCCCAATAAACATTTTGGTCGTGATAAAAATACTTTAGAATTGAATAGCTTACGATTTCAAAAAGTCTTGCATCAACATTTGGTGCAAGTAAGCCGCTGATAAATTTGATAACCTCTTCGGATTTTGAGGCTTCTATTTCTTGTAATTCCTCACATGTTTTTATGAAACGTTGAAAAGAATCTTGCTTCGTTTTAGTATAATCAACAATTATCTCAATAATTACTGAAGCCAAGTTGTAATCTGTTTGGCCAACTTTGGTTTTTAGTAAGTTTTCATTTATCCAATACCTATTTGTATCAAGCTTTCTTAAAATAGGGATAATGTCAGATGTTGGAAAATATTTTTTAAACTCCGCATTCATTCGATTGTTCAAAGCATGATTTTGAAGACTACCACCAAAAGGAAGTTGGCGTTGACGAGTAAACAACTTATTATAAATTGAACCTTCGTACTCAGAATATGTTCCTGATTGGTCAAACTTATTCTCAAGATAATCTTCCACCAAAACGTAAATAGCATATAAATTAGCAAAACTTGAACGGGCTTTTGAGCCTTTGTTTGCTGAACGTGTCTTGAAATTTATATATTGGATTAAATTGCTGTTCTTGAATATTTCTTCCGCATCAGCTTTAAATTTATTAAAAAGTATTTCTTTTATATTAGCCGTGAATGTATGTTCCATTAGGTTCTTCAAATAATTTAAGGTTTCGAATTGTTGCCATTTTTTCCGTTTCAAAGGTTCTTATTTCTTTTTCAAGTTTTTCCCCTTTATATTCTTCAGCTAATTGTAATCTTCTTAATCCAATTTTTACGTATTCATCTTGCATTTCAATTCCAATACATCTTCTATTTAGTTCTTTTGCAACTGAACAAGTGGTAAAAGTACCTGAAAATGGGTCTAATACTAAATCACCTTCTTTAGAACTTGCCTTTATTATTCTTTCCATTAAAGCAATTGGTTTTTGGGTTGGATGATTTTCATATTCGTTCATACGATAACGAACCCTTGCAAAATCCCAAACATTACCAGGAACTTTCTCTGTGTTGTAAAGAGTAGGTACGGCTTTTCGATAGTCAATTAACTTTCTTTTTGAACCTGTTTTTGCTTCTACTAAAATGTCATTTGCATTGAAAGTATAATTGTTTTTGTCTTTCACGCAAAACAAAATAGGTTCGTACATTGAACCAAAGTATTTTTTTGCCTGCACACCTGAACTGTCATAACTCCAAACAACTCTTGAAAGAATATCTAATTTTTTGCGAAGGAAAATGTCAAAATAAGGCAAAAACTGTGTCGCTGTCATTACATAAAAACTGCCATTAGGTTTAAGTTTTTTGATACACAAGTCAAGCCATTCGTAGCACCATTCCAAATAGGCTTCTTCAGTCTTCCATTTTTCTATATGTCCATTAAAATTTTTGCCAATGTTGTAGGGTGGGTCAGCAAAAAGAAGGTCAACAGAATGGTCTGCAACTTGTGTTCGTAATGCCTCTAATGCGTCACCGTGTATTATTTTGTGATTATTTGTTCCAAATATTTCCATTGTCAAATGATTACGCTAATTATGCTAATAAATTTAGACAAAGTTACTCATTGTCAAGCAAGAATGTAAAAAAACTTGCAACATTAAAGTGTCTCAAAAAAATGAAGTATAACGGTTTGGGCTTGGTACAGATGGGAAATCAAAGGGAAATTTGATAAGAAAACAAAAAAAACATTGTGCCTACAACGCTCTTTCTTTGTGCCTACAATTGGGGTTGGGGTTACACAATGATTATCGAAAATTCCCGAACTCGTAGCAATTCCCGAACAGAACTCGTAGTTATCGAAAATTCCCGAACTCGTAGCAATTCCCGAACAGAACTCGTGAGATTATCGAACAGAACTCGCAGTTATCGAAAATTCCCGAACTCGTAGTAATTCCCGAACAGAACTCGTGAGATTATCGAACAGAACTCGCAGTTATCGAAAATTCCCGAACTCGTAGCAATTCCCGAACAGAACTCGCAATTATCGAAAATTTCCGAACTCGTAGCAATTCCCGAACAGAACTCGCAGTTATCGAAAATTCCCGAACTCGTAGCAATTCCCGAACAGAACTCGTGAGATTATTGAACAGAACTCGCAGTTATCGAAAATTACCGAACTCATGGCAATTCCCAAATAGAACTCGTAAGATTATCGAACAGAACTCGCATTTATCGAAAATTACCGAACTCGTAGAGATTCCCGAACAGAACTCGTGAAATACTCGAAATACCTTAATTTCCATCGGGTGTTTTGCTTGATGCCGTCCAATATTCGTTAAAATCGTTGAAGCCTTTGTAAATCGTGGATTTGTCTGAAACATTCAATCCTGCATCTCTCATTTTTTGGGTTGCTTTTTTCCCTGCTGGGTCGTTATCCAAGTAGCTGTAAATCGTGGTTGCTCCTGTTAATTGTGGCATAGCTTGGGATAAATTCGAGACTGAATTTAGAATAATAGCCGTGCATCGTGGCGGACGTTTGTAATGTTCAATACATGATAAAAAATCAAAGAGACCTTCAAATATTGAAACATTTTTACTGTCAGAAATTGCAAAAGTTTTGATTCCTGACTTACCTAAATTGATAGGCTTTTTCATTATTTCACTTCGTAGAACATACCCACCAACATCATTTTGATAACCAACTCCAAAAAATTGCCCTTTGGCGTTTTTATAGTGAATTTCTTTGAGATAACTAAACGCTGTGTGTAGGGTAATTTTACGGTTCTCCACATAGCGGATTAGGGCGGGGTGTTGTAAATTCTTCACGGCTGTAACTTCGTAGTTCTTAATCTCATTAATAGGGTTTTGACTTAATGAAAGAGAAAGAGAATTTTCATTTTCTTTCTCTTTCATTAAGTCCTGACTATCTAAATATTTACACGCTTCTACAAAACTTACACGCTCCATTCTCATTACTAACTCAATGATGTTTCCTTTGTCGCTGTCATTGCCTAAATCATAAAATGTATTCTTGGTAGGACTTACAGAAAATGACGGTATAGGGTCGTTTCTTAGCGGTGAATGATACATAAAATAATTACCACTTTTTGAGATTGGATTTATTCCTTTTCCTTCCAAATATTCAACTATGGAAACTTGCTTTAATTCCTTTATTTGTTCTTGATTTATCATGGTTTTAAAATCTTAAAATTGCAGTGCTTTTTTTTGTAACCTTCAAAAGTCCCGATTTTGAGAAGTAGCCTTTTTTTTGGAACATGGAACATTTGGAACACTTGGAACAGGTTTGGAACATTTTTGGAACAGTATAAATACTTGATATGTAGATAATTATATACCATGTTCCAAATGTTCCAAAAAATAAACACTTTTTAAAAAAGGGACTTTTATACTAAAAAACTTCATTTTTTGCGTTTTTACTGTTCCAAAAATGTTCCAAACGTTCCAAAACGAAATTATTAGTTATATACCTAATTGTACTTTTCTAAGAATCCATTATTTTAAGAATTGATAGGTAATACTATTACTTTCCATTGATGAAGTATTACCACGCTCTGCACTTGAAAGGCTTAAATAATCGTAACGACCTTTCTTTTCGGATTGCTTTATTTTTAGTTCAATGTCGAGGGCTTTACGAACTTTCTCTTTCTCCAAAAATCTAATATTACCCTTCAATTCATCCATGATATTTGTAATTGAAAATCTTAATTCTGTTTCATCTGGAAACATGGCAAAAGTATCTTTCACTAATTGTTTGATTGCTTGAGCCACTAACGAAATACTGTTATCATAATAAAGCATTAATTGAGATGTACGGTAAACTTCTGGTGCAAAATACATTCGAGATTCTAAGGAATGTACTAACTTTCTATTCATTAGAAAATGCAGAAAAGCGGGAATTTCTTGCTGTATTTTTTCGCTAATTTTTGGGTCGTCTTTATATCCCTTCTCTGCAAACGTTGGGGCTTTGAAAACTGCCCAACGAGGGTCTCCTCTCTCGATTTGTAGGGCTTTGCCTTCATCATTTGATAAGAAGATGAATTTACCGATAAAGTCCACTTCACGTTGAGCCTTGTTTTTTTCATTGGAAGTAACCTTTCCCGTTTCCGTTGAAAGTCGTTTCAGCATTTGGGTAACGCCTTGTTTTTCAAGACTTGTTTCGTCCACTATAATTAAAAGACGTTGCAACCAAAAACCGCCAAATTCACTTTGTAAATCACTATTACCAAGTTTAATGGCGTTGTACTGAAATATCCAATAGAATAAATTTGATACGGTTGTTTTACCTGTATTTTTATCAGAGGATTCTATCAAGATGATAGGTAAACATTGATTTGGATTGGTGTATAAAATTTGGAGATAATCCAAAATAAAATCAATATGACTTTCTCCGAAAATGTGAGTAAGGATATGAAAAATATTTACGCAGTCGCCTTGTGTTGGCTTGTGGGTTACTTCGTGGTATTGGTTGTAAAAACCGTTGATTGATTGCTGATAATTGATGTGTGAAGCAACTAAGGTAAAATCATCATACTTGTTTATGTACTTTAATATGCCCTTTGTATAGTCGTCTGTGATAGTGGTTTTAGATAGTCTAAGGAGGTCTTTATATAACTTTCCTGACTTGTCGGGACGAAAGACAATTTTATAATAATCGTCTCGGATTCTGATATATTTAAGAGCGATTTGCTTCAACTTTCGCTTTTTCTCTTCCTTTATAATTTCATCCTCATCACTATCACCTTGTAGTTTTGGTAAAACTTGTTTTAGAGGAAAACCTTCTAATTTTATTGCAGTTTTGTTCTTTGAAATTTCTTGATTTTCTAGTATCATTTTTGTAATTTTGCTCCTGTTCAAGAAGCATTTAAAAATTATTTTAGCCGTTGTGTTAGTCGCACAACGGTTTTTTTATTGCTAAATTCAAAAAATAAATTCCGTCGTGAGGTCATTAAAATGACTCCACAACGGAATTTATTTTTTTAGGAAATCTTTTGGGAATAAGTTTTCAACTTGGGAGCGTAGCACATAGGTTTTACGCCCTCTTGGGTCTGGTTTGATGGTAGTTAAAACTTCATCAGCTACTAACTGATAAAATTTACCTTTAGAGATTTTTAGAATGGAACAAACCTCAACTGGAGTAAGATAGTCTCCTGTGGGAATGGTATTGGAGTTGGGAAGTTGGCGTTTAATTTCTGCCAAACTTGCGAGTACAAACTTCTCAAAATTTGTGCTTGGGCTGTACTCTTTTGTTGCGTTTTGCATATAGTTGAACTTTGTTAAGTTTAATTTTATATGCAATTTTACAAAAATGTTTCAATAATTAAAACATTTTTCATAAAATGTTTTAATTATTGAAACATTTTATTCTTCTATTGAGTATTTCGTTTAAAATGGTTCTTCGTCAATTTTAGTAAAAAATATTCTCTTAGGTAGTTTTAGAAAACAAATTTTACTAAAAATCCGCCCATATAGAAACAAGGAGAGAATATGAGAATTTAAGTATTTGTGATTTTAAAGGAGGAATAAACTTTCATCAAAATTGAAGAAGAACCAGTTTGCTCCGCCAAACATGGTTCAGATTAGTCTGCATTTCTCCCTTATTTCTCCACAAGAAGTTTAGAATTCACAATTTGATTGTAAAACGAACCAAAATCGTAAATGGAGTAATAATCTGCAAATAATATGTCAATATCTTTATAAATAATGTCCTTATTTCCCACACCCTCTAAATCAAACCATCCTTTAGAAAAAACATTTTTTTTGAATACATTAATAAAAAATTTTCTTTTGAGTACATTAGTAAAAAAATCAAAAACAGTTATTGATGTCGGTGGTATTGTAATATAGCTATATTTTTCATGACCTTGTATATCCATTTGAAAATCATTGTTTAATGTGAAATTTTCTAAATACAAGTTTAAAAACCAAATTTGAGAACCATATTTATCTTTCAAATTTGATAATTTTAATTCTGGATATAGACTTTTGAAATATTCTAAGTTTTGTAAAGCCGATAGTTTAGGATTAGACAATAAAGATCCAAGTAATTCTAAATCTAACTTTTTTATTTTTGTCTTTAATTCAGATTCAATATACGAATTTAAGCTAAACTCTACAAAAGTAATTAATTTGTATTTTGGACTTTGATAAATGTCTGGGAGTGCTGAAATATCAAAATTTGGATTAAACTTAATCTCATGCTCCACTATCCATTTTATATAATTAGCGTCCCTTAGTAAGCCACGAATCAAGTCATTATTTTCATTAAAATAGTAATCTTCAAATTCATCAAATTTGTCCAAAACAGGAATCTCTGGAATATTATCAATGTAACATTCTCGAATTTCACTTCTAAATTTTGTACTTTTTCTGTTGTAAGTTACTTGAACATAAATAGTACTAACAATATGAGCTAAGTTTATTTGTTTAATAACATTGCTCTCATTATCAAAAAGATTACTTTGAGAGACTGTATGTTTGGGTATTAAATAGTGCTTAACAGTAATCTTCTTCTCCGTTTTATGCTTCTGATATTTCCGTTTTGTTTCTTCCATTACCATTTGATTTTCTTTAGTTCCTGTTTTTTCATTGAGGGTGTTAGGTGTAAATATTTCTGTGTTGTTGTTATAAAACTATGCTGCATTTCGTCTCTAACTACGTTTATCGGTGCTTTGCTAATCAAAATTGTTCCAAACGTATCTCTTGAATCTTTAAACCGCAACGGCTTGTTGATATTGGCACGTTTCGCCAACGCTTTAAGATTTAGGTTTACTTTCGGGTTTGTCAGTCCCTTAAATAAAGCATCGTCGTTATTTGGCATATACTTGGTGGCTATGGTCTGGGGTTTTCCATTGAATAAAGAAAACAAATACTTTTCTCCAAATTTATTAGTCTTATTGGCTTGGTATTCAAGTATTAAGCCTTCGTTTGTGTGGTGAAAGTGCTTTGCTTTGAGTTTATATACATCGTTGAACCTTAGCCCTGTATAGCACCCAAAAAGAAACATATCTCTGCATCGTTCTAACATTTTTTCGTTTGGCTCAAAAGTCAGTTCCTCCAATCGTTGTAATTCCTCTTCCGTACAAAATTGAGATTTAAAAGGAACTTTGTTTATAGGAAAATCTATATAGGGGTTATCCTGTGGCAATATCAAACGGCTCTTGATAGCTTGAATAATATACTTTCTAAAATGCTTATGATGTTTGGCTATCGTGTTGGTGTGGAGCTTCTTTGTATTCAAGAATAAATCAAATTGATGTACTAATAAATAATTCACTTCATCAAAACGAACCTCTGGACGGAACTCTTTAAAATATTGAAATGATAATCTTCGAGTTCTCCAAGATTCTTGTTTTAGTGCTTTTTCCCCTTCGAGTTGGTCAGCATAGAATTTTGTAAATGATACGTTCTTAGGTTGTGGTATCGGTTCGGGTGTATGTTGGTATTGAAAATCTGTAAGAGTAAACCGCCCGTTTTTAATTCTAAAATCAGATTCAAATTTCTTTAATTCTTGGATAAGTGTTTCACAATTTCGATTAACAGAATTATCCTTTGGGCGTTTTTTCTCAATGTTCCATCCATCTGGCTTAATACTTAATCCTGTGCCTTTAATCTTGGTTTCGCCATTTTGATACATTCTAATTTCAATAGGTGCTTCACCTCTTAAATCAATACTATTTTTTCGATTAAATAGTAATGAATACCTTACAAATTCATTCATTTTACGAGTGTTTTAAAATTACAGTCGCAAACGTAGGATTAAAAGGGTTGAATCTATTGGTAACAAAAAAGGTAACAAACCTAATGAGCTATAATGTACTCTATTGTATTCTAAACGGCTTTTTAAAAATAGTCTTTGCACCCCTAAAACAGATAAAGCCCTGATAGTCAGGGCTTTATGGTGTTATTAGTGAGGTCTCGAGCGGATTCGAACCGCTGTGGAAGCTTTTGCAGAGCTCTGCCTAACCTCTCGGCCACAAGACCATCTTATGTATTGAATGGGTTGCAAAAGTAATGCCGTTTTGTTTAAAATCAAAGCATTGAAAGAAGTATTTCAATAGATTTATACGCAGTTTATATCATAAAATCAGTACAAAACTGATAATCAGATAATTACGGTAATATATTTTTAATAAAAAAACGTCCTATCAGCAAAGCCAATAGGACGTTTCTATTATTCTAAAACCAGATTATTCAGCAACTTTCGCTTTTTTATCTAATTTCTTTTTCGCTTCTTCACGAGCTGAATCTTCCATTTGAGCTTTCAAATTGGTAAGCGCATCTAAATCTCCCAAAGTTGATTTCTCAGCATTGTCAGTTGAAGATGATGATTTCTGTGAATCCTTCGTGTTTTTCTTCTTCTCTTCTACGGCAACCTCTTCTTTCGTGTCGTTGTATGTACGAACATGTGAAAGTTGAATCTTGCGGTCTTCTTTGTTGAATTCAGTTACTTTGAAATCTAATTGCTCACCAACCTCGGCTACTGAACTATCTTCTTTCACAATTTGCTTCAACGCCGACGAACCTTCAATTCCGTAAGGCAATTCTAAAGTAGCTCCTTTGTCATTTTTGGCAGTGATTGTACATTTGTGTACTGAACCTACTGTGAAGATTGACTCGAAAGTATCCCATGGATTTTCTTCCAATTGTTTGTGTCCAAGTGCTAAACGACGGTTATCTGCATCAAGTTCTAATACGATTACGTCCAATTTATCACCTACTTTCACAAACTCAGATGGATGCTTGATTTTCTTTGTCCAAGATAAATCTGAAACGTGTACTAATCCATCGATACCTTCTTCTAATTCAAGGAATAAACCGAAGTTAGTCAAGTTACGAACCGTTCCAGTATGCTTAGAACCTAAAGCGTAACGAGCTAATAAATCTTGTTTAGTCCAAGGATCTTCAGTCAATTGTTTGATACCTAATGACATTTTGCGTTCAGAACGATCAAGTGTCAAAACAACGGCTTCAATCATATCACCAACTTTCAAGAAGTCTTGTGGATTACGCAAGTGTTGCGACCATGACATTTCTGAAACGTGAATTAAACCTTCAACACCTTGAGTGATTTCTAAGAAAGCACCGTAATCTGCTACGTTTACGATTTTACCTTTTACTTTAGATCCAATTTCAGTTGTTTCTGCTAAAGCATCCCAAGGGTGAGCTTGTAATTGCTTCATACCTAATGAAATACGTTTCTTGTTTTCGTCGAAGTCCAAAACAACCACTTGGATTTTCTGATCAAGTTTAAGCATTTCTTGTGGGTGATTGATACGTCCCCACGAAATATCAGTAATGTGAAGTAAACCATCAACACCACCTAAATCGATGAATACACCGAAGTTAGTCATGTTCTTAATAACACCTTCCAATACTTGTCCTTTTTCAAGGTTAGTAAGGATTGATTGACGTTGTTGTTCAAGGTCTTTCTCAATCAATACTTTATGTGATACTACTACGTTATCGTTAGCGTGGTTGATTTTAACCACTTTAACTTCCATTTTCTTTCCAACAAAGATATCAAAATCACGGATTGGTTTCACATCAATTTGTGAACCTGGTAAGAATGCTTCAATACCATAAATATCCACGATAAGACCACCTTTTGTACGACGTTTTACAAATCCATCAATGATTGTATCTAATTCAAGAGCATCTTCAATGTTTTTCCAAGCAGTCATTACTTTAGCTAACTTACGAGAAAGAATCAATTGACCAGATTTGTCTTCTTGGTTTTCTACGTAAACGTCCACTACGTCGCCCACTTTCAAGTCGGGCATATCTCTAAATTCTGAAGTTGGTACTAAACCGTCAGATTTGAATCCGATGTTTAAGATAACTTCACGGTCAGTAATCCCTACGACCGTACCTTTTACTACTGCTTTCTCAGTTACTTGATTTAAAGTTCCTTCGATAAGCGCCTCTAATTGAGCTCTTTGTTCAGATGAGTAACCCCCTCCGAATCCTTTGGATGCGACTGAATCCCAGTCAAAATCTGCTAATTGATTAGCCATGTGTATAATTAACAGCCCTTTTTACATCATCGCCTCGGGCAAAGTGCGAAGAATTTTGTGAATCCCCATTTAATTGGGGGTGCAAAGATACAAATTTTTAGTTAATTAGTTGAAAATGAGGAGATTTTTTACACTTTTATTGCCTTTTTAATAAAATATCCTAAACCCAAAATCGAGCCACCAATTAAACCCAAAATCAAGAATTGTGTGATGTTACCTTCGCTTGGGTGTTCAATTAATTTTTTGATTTCCTGTGCTTGCGTGCCGATCCATATTGAAAGGATGGTTCTGGGTAACATTCCGAGAAATCCTGCGGTAAGAAAATTACGCAATTTAGTACCCGAAAAAGAGAATAATACATTGGTTACGGCAAAAGGCAAAACGGGCGATAATCGAGCAAGCAGAATAATTTTGAACTCGTCTTTTTGAAGATTTTCTAAGATTTGTTTCACCTTTGGTTTTTCGGAAAGAATTTGCAGAAAACGTCCTCCATCAATCATTTGGGCAGTTTTGAAACCTAAAAAGGAGGCAATCCAGTACGTAATAGCAATAGGAAAAAACGCTTGCCAACCTAAGAAATAACCACTCAGTAAGGCAATAAAGGTAGTAGGCGTGAGGGCAAAAGCCATCGTAAAACAGGCAATTATAAAAGCAATTACCCAATTTTGAAAGGTAAAATGTTGGATTTCCTGTTCGTGCGTAATGACCCAATAACTAATTGAAGCACTGACCAATAAAGGCATGAGTCCTAAGAAAAAGGTGTAAAGGATGGTGAAAGCATTTTTTTTGAGGAAATTGAGCATGGGTTAGGGATTGGGTAAGTAGGGACTATGTAATTAGAGATTAGGAGAAAATACTCTTTCCTTAATTCCTAATTACCTAATCCACAATCCCTATACTAAAATTCATTAAACTTTAAAGGTAATAAATCGCCAATTGAATCAGTAATTAATATTTGATTGTCAGCTCCCAACATCAATAAACGGATAGGTTGCTTTTGACGATTTTCGTATTCTAACATTGCCTGACGACATGCTCCGCAAGGAGGAACGCCTCGGAAAACATCGCCCGAACCTGGACGAGCAATCACGGCAATGGATTTGATTTTACGGTCGGGATAATTAGCGCCAATCCAAAAAATCGCTGATTGTTCCGCACATGAACCTGAAGGGAAAGCGGCATTTTCTTGATTATTGGCAGTAATAATTTGGTCATCATCTAACAACACCGCCGCTCCTACGTGAAATTTTGAATAAGGTGCATAAGATTTATAAGTGGCTTTGCGGGCTTCCGACAAAAGTTTTTGTTCAATTAGTGTAAGTTCGTTTTCGTTATCGTACTTTTCGAGTGAAATTATTAAATTAAGTTTCTGCATATCAGTTCATTAGTTGTTTATTTTATAAGATTTTGAGATGGGGAAATACATAACTAATTTGTGATAATAATAGTTCAAAGTTGTCTATGGCACACGGGTTTTACGGATTAGACACGCATTAAAATCTTTATTCTTCTACAGATTAAAACTGTGTGCTATCAAATTACCGTAGAATAAGTATCAATATTAAATTTCCATGAATTGTACAATTATTTCAAAATAATGTATAATTTGCAACCACATAAAAAGGATAGAAAACATCGTTCAAAAAATAGATTAAAATGAAATTAATGAAGTACGTAATCACATTATTTGCTTTTGCAGTGCTAACGAGCTGTGAAGTAAATGATTATGTACAACCACAAGAATTACCCGAACCCACACAAATGGGAAAACAGACTTTTGGTGTGAAAATTAATGACGCAATTTGGACTCCTTTTCAACGATACAGGTCTAATCCAAATTTCAAACCCGTGCCAGTTGTTTGGGGGCGTTTTCAGAGTGAAACCTTGAGATTGACCGTAACTAATCAAGAAACTCGTGAATCAATTAGCTTGATGGTTGATAAAGTAAAAGGCATTGGAACGTATAAATTTATGACGTATTTTCCAAAAAATGCCATTGAGTTTACGCCTTATGCAAGTGTATATCAGCGTTGTGTGGGTGGCAATTGCGGACAATACCCAATTGCTCAAACGGGCGAAAACGAAGTAACCATTACGCATTTTAACCCAATCACTAAAATTTATGCAGGTACATTTAGCGTAACTTTCTGTAATAAAGACAATCCTTCGGAAGTATTTAGTTTGAAAGATGGACGGTTTGATATTAAAAGTGAATAGTCGATCTCAAAATCCCCACCGCATCCTCCCTTTCCATCAAATTCATCGCCGCAAAACCCATTCGACAGGCGTTTAATCCTTCATAAGCCAAGCCATTTGATAAATAAAGTCCTTTTTTGCCTACTTTTTCGGATAACTCTACCAAAGAAATACTTTTGTCTAACTTTGTCCACATTGCCATTCCACCGTCTGGAATCCTAAAATCAATGATGTTTCCTAATTAAATGTTAGAATTTAACAGAATTATGAATATTTCACCACCGTCGCCAAGTGATAATTTTGGGAATTTTATTACCTATATCAACAAGGTTATAGCTCAAGATTTGCTGATAGGTTTGCGAGAAAATTAGCAATTGGTTGAGCAAAAAATACTTGCTCTTTCCGAAGAACAATTGAACCATGAATATCAAGTTGGCAAATGGTCAACTAAGGAAGTGATAGGACATATTATTGATACTGAACGGATTGTTGCCTACCGAGCTTTGCGTTTTGCCCGAAAAGATAAAACGTCTTTGCCAGGATATGACGAAGTGCTGTTCGGAGATACTTCAAACACAGGGCAAAGAGATATTCAAAAACTGATAGCTGAATTTGTGGCAGTTCGTCAAGCTACGATTTTATTATTTGAAAGTTTTAATGAAGAAATGCTCGCAGAAAGAGGTATTGCGAGCAATTTTGAGATTTCGGTACCAGCACTGGGTTTTGCCATTTTAGGACATTGTATTCATCATTTGCAAATAATTGACGAACGTTATTTGTAATATTTAGTGATTGAGAGAATTGCGAATTAGTGATTTTTTTATTTGATGAGCTAACGAGAAATCTTCATTAGCCTTTTTTATGGTCTTCAAAATGAGGAGGTGTATATTTGTTGGAATAAAGTCAGTTATGAAGTTCATAATACTTTGTCTATAATACCTAATACTTTCTAAATATGCCGTTAATTAAACCCGTAAAGGGAATTTCGCCCAAATTTGGGAAAAACTGTTGGTTTGCCGAAAACTCAACAATTGTGGGAGATGTGACGATGGGAGATAATTGTACGATTTGGTTTAATGCCGTTGTGCGTGGAGATGTTAATGCTATCATCATCGGTCATAATTCAAATATTCAGGATGGTGCGGTGATTCATTGTACGTACCAAAAATCACAAACGATTATTGGAAATTACGTGTCAATTGCTCATAATGCGGTGGTTCACGGATGCACAATTGAAGACAAAGTGTTGATTGGCATGGGAGCAATCGTAATGGATGGAGCGGTAATTGAAACAGGCTCAATTGTCGCAGCAGGGGCAATTGTTACGCAAAATACTCGTGTACCCGCAGGTTCAATTTACGCAGGAAATCCCGCTAAATTATTGAAAATGGTTTCTCCAGAAGCATCCGAAGTTTTTATGCGTACAGCTAATAATTATGTAATGTATTCAGAATGGTTTAAGTAGAGGAGGAAGGTAAACGGGAGGAAGGGAGAAATGAAAAATATACTACATTTCTCTTTTTACTCTGCTTTGTTTCCATTTCTCCCATCTCCTTTCCTTCTTTATTCCTAAAAAAATGACAATATTCACAAAAATCGTTAATGGCGAAATTCCTTGCCATAAAATTGCAGAAGATGAGCGTTTTTTAGCGTTCTTAGATATTACGCCTTTGGCGGATGGACACACACTCGTAATTCCGAAAAAGGAAGTCGATTATATCTTTGATTTAGAAGATGATTTACTATCAGGATTGATATTATTTGCTAAGAAAATTGCTCCCGCAATCGCACAGGCGTGTCCGTGTCGGAAAGTTGGGTTGTCAGTAATTGGCTTGGAAGTTCCTCATGCACACGTGCATTTGATTCCTTTGAATTCGATGAATGATATTAATTTCACGAGAGAAAAATTGAAGCCTTCGCAGGAAGAATTGAAGGCTACTGCGGATAGGATTGTAGGATATTTATAGCGGGTTTTAATACTTGAATTGAACTTCCCGAAAGTAAAAAGAACTTTCGGGAAGTTGTAGTAACGCTCTCTTTATTTCCCCTTCCGCTCAATTTCCTTTAAATTTTCCATTTTCTTATTCCGCAAGAAGCCGTTAATGTCTTCAAAATGCTCGGTTACTCGTTTGTTGCCAAATTCAAAGACTTTTTCAGCAAGTCCGTTTAAGAAATCTCTATCGTGAGAAATCAGAATTATCGTTCCTTCAAAAGCTTTTAAAGCATCTTTCAAAATATCCTTGGTTTTTAAATCCAAGTGATTGGTTGGCTCATCTAAGATTAATAAATTTACGGGTTCGAGGAGGAGTTTTACCATGGCCAAACGGGTTCTTTCGCCACCCGACAATACGTTTACTTTCTTGTGAACATCGTCGCCACCGAACATAAATGCCCCTAAAAGGTCTTTGATTTTTGTTCTGATTTCACCCACGGCAATATTATCAATCGTTTGGAAAACCGTTAAATCTCCGTCTAAAAGTGCCGCTTGATTTTGGGCAAAATAACCAATCATTGAGTTGTGACCCAATTTCATTTCGCCTTCAAAATCAATTTCGCCCATGATGGCTTTCACGAGTGTTGATTTCCCTTCCCCATTTTTACCCACAAACGCTACTTTTTCCCCTCTTTCTATCGTTAGTCTTGCGTCTTTGAAAACCAAGTGGTCATCGTATTTTTTAGTTAAATCTTCCACAATCACGGGATAATTTCCAGAACGTGGTGCGGGCGGAAATTTCAAATGTAAAGCCGAAGTATCCACTTCATCCACTTCCACAATGTCCAATTTTTCGAGCATTTTTACCCTTGATTGTACCTGCAAAGTCTTTGAATATGTCCCTTTGAAACGGTCAATAAATTCGGTGGTGTCCGCAATAAACCTTTGTTGTTCCGCAAACTGTTTTTGCTGTTGTTCCTGACGTTCTTTGCGAAGTTGGAGATAGTGTGAGTAATTTACTTTGTAGTCATAAATTCTACCCATCGTGATTTCAATGGTACGATTGGTAATATTATCGACAAAAGTTCTATCGTGAGAAATGACTATTACGGCTTTGGCAGAATTCATCAAAAACTCTTCTAACCATTGAATCGACTCAATATCCAAGTGGTTGGTTGGTTCATCTAAAAGAATTAAATCCGGATTTTGCAAAAGGATTTTTGCCAATTCAATCCGCATACGCCAGCCACCACTAAATTCAGAAGTTTTACGGGTAAAATCTGTTCGTAAAAAACCTAATCCGAGCAAAGCTTTTTCAACTTCTGCATCAAAATTGATTTCTTCGATAGAATAATATTTTTCACTCACTTCTGAAACCCGCTCAATAATATTCATGTAAGCGTCTGATTCATAGTCTATTCGAGTTTCTAATTGATGATTTAATTCATCAATCTCAGCTTTCATATCCAAAATTTTTGAGAAAGCCTTGGTTGTTTCTTCAAAAACGGTACTGTCATCAGTCGTTAAAAGGTGCTGAGGAAGATAGGCAATTACGGCATCACTGGGAGCCGAAATTTTGCCTCTCGTGGCTTTATCAGCTCCTGCGATAATCTTCAATAAAGTAGATTTACCCGCCCCATTTTTACCCATCAGGGCTATTCTATCTTTTTCGTTGATGTTGAAAGTTACATCACTAAACAAAGCTCGTCCACCGAACTCAACCGTTACATTATCTACTGAAATCATAATTTTCTTAAATGAGGTACAAAGATAATCATGGTTCTGATGAGATTTATGTTGAAATTCGTAATTTACTCAATCACTGGTACAGTTTTTTACAATCATTTAAGTTAAAAATCAGACCGTTAATGAAATTATTTTTTACCTTAATCATATTCCTATTTTTTAATATCTTCAATCTGTTTGCTCAAATAGACAGTTCAATAACTGTACGTCCGAGGAGAATATTTGATATTGAGAAAAATAGCTTCATTCTTCCTCACATTTGGAAGCCAGGTCAATTGAAGGCTGCCGTAGGGCTTACTTCTACTAAATTCCCGTTGGATTACGTTGAATCAGCTCTCAGAATTCCTTTGATTGATTTATCTGCTACCATTGGATTGCCCAAAGGCTTTGATTTATCCGCAAATATTACTTCCATATACATCGCAAATCAAGCAAAATTAGGCCTGCATTGGAACAGGCAAGGAAAAACGCTTTCTGCCAAAGTGGGTTACGATGTAGGTTTTATTTTTGGGGCATTGACTCAATATGGTTTTAATAATCGTACGACGGCATGGTCGCATTATCCAAATGTTTCTTTGGGCTTCAAACTCAAAGATGTGGCCTTTACGGTAAAGTCGGAAGTAAATGTGATAACCTACATAAATACCACTGCAGGAGGAATCAAAGTAACGGAGTTTTCGGATTTTTTTAATGGTGGTTCGCTGGGTGCGTATATCGAACAACGCCTCTGGGCAAATCACGTGTTGATTATCGGTTGTCGGGATAATTACGTAAAATATTATTATCCAGTTTGGCCTTCATTTAGTTCTTTTAATCGAAAATATCATAACATAGAATTTTCTTTGGGATTGATTATCAAATAGTTATCTTATGAAATTCAATAAAGTTTCTGAAAATACAAACGCAGGTAGCGTTCAAAACGCTACCTGCGTTAAAATTTACTGGTTTAACCATATATTACTTTTACTACTAATTATCACCTTAATGAGTAGTTGCAATGATTATGACCTACCCGAAATCGTAAATGTTATTCCACCAATTACAGATGGGCAATCTTTAAATAATACTTCTAAAAGAAAATTAGAAGGAATTTATAAGGTCATAAAAGGAAGAGAAATATTTGGAGATACCCTGATTTTGAAGTGGAATAATCTCAATAATTTATCCATTTTTGGAGGGTCAAATGGTTTGTATGCCGTAACGAAAGGAATGAAAAAAGATTCGTCCATATACATTTACGGATACTGGCGATATGCTCTAAATAGTGAAACGGGAGGGATAAATTTGCAATTAAATCCCAGTGAAGGCAGTAATGCTATTCTTTCAGAAAATCAGCCCAGAGTTTCTAATTTGATGATTACAGGAAAATTTGGCTTAGGGAATAATGCAGCTACTGAACCATTGGAAATAATGTTTGTTAGACCTTTTTCGGAGAAAGTTTTAAAGGATGATTTCCGAATATTAGCCCATCGTTCAGGCGGAAGGACTTCTGATTTATTAGCTATTTCCGAAAATTCATTAGAAATGATTGGTTTCACCGAAAATTTTGGCTCAACGGGCATCGAAATAGATGTAAGATTAACCAAAGATAATATCCCTGTGTTGTATCACGATGAAGACATTAATATTCGATTGACCAAAAAAAGCCCTTTGAATGGTCCTTTAATTAATTATACGTTTGCAGAAGTTTCAAGATTTATTCGATTAGTCAACGGAGAAAAAATTCCAACTTTAGAAGATGCTCTTTTGAAAGTGGTAGATAGTACAAACTTGAAAGTAGTATGGTTAGACATGAAATCGGTCAATAATGCCATGGCGAGAGTGATTCCGATTCAGCAAAAATTGTTAGAACGTGCCAAACAGAAAAATCGAAATTTATCTATTTACATTGGATTGCCCGATCCGCAAGTATTGGACTTTTTCAAAACTTATGCCAATTATCAAAATATTCAATCTCTTTGTGAATTATCGGTGGAAGATGTAAATGATATTCAAGCAAAAGTGTGGGCTCCAAGATGGACTTTGGGCTTATTAACACCCGAAGTTAGTGCAATGCACGCTCAAAATAGAAAGGTTTTTTGTTGGACATTAGACAATGAAGGCTTCATTAAAAAATACATCAAAGAAGGTGATTTTGACGGAATTTTAACTAATTATCCCACCATCGTAGCCTACAATCACTATTTAAGACAATAATATGAAAAAGCCTTTAATAACACTGTTGGTGTGCTTTTTACAACAATTTTGTGTAGCACAAAACACATGGAATACCCGTGATAGCGTGGCAAGGGGCGTAAGTGTTTATGTAAGTACGGGTATAAGTCATTACATCAATACGCTTCAAATTGACCCTTCAAGGGTTGGGTTAAGACAAAATTTTAGCTGTTCTTCCTTCAAATTTATGTGGGAACCCGAACACCGATTGAGTATGGGCGTGGAGACAGGATACTATAAAGTATATGAAGTACAATTGGCGGAGGGTAAGGATATAAATACCGCAAGTTTAACGGTAATTCCTATTTTATTTTGTGTGCAAATGAGAATTTTTAAACACTTTTTTGCAACAGTTGGCACGGGTGTTTCTATTCATCATTCCGAAGTAAATTATCAAAGAAATCATTCCGAAAGTGAAGCAATGGCATTTTCAAATTTGCAGTTTTCGGCGGGGTATATTTATCCTGTTGCCAAGCAATTTGGCTTAGGAATAAAGTGTCAATTTTTGAGTGAAAATAAAACGGAAGACGGGATTTTTTCGCTTCAAGCCGTGGCTCGCTACCAATTTAAGCGGCGGTTTAAGAGAATTAGGGAAAAATGATATAAAAGTAAAAGTCGTTGATTTTGAGGAGGTTGTATTTATTACCTAAAGGTAAACATACCGCTCACTCATTCTTTACAATCTATGATTTGTGCGTTTCGTTGTATTCTAAACAAACACATACAAATATGAATAAGTTAAAGAAAAGTTTTTCGGTAGTAATTACCATTTTGTTGGCAACTTTAGTGATGGAATCGTGTAAAAAAAATGACGATTCAGTAACGCCTGATCAAACGACAGGAGTGCAAGGAATGGTAAATGTTGAAATTACAGATGCGCCATCTGACGATGCGAATGTAAAAGGTACGTTCGTAACTGTAACGGAAGTGAGAATTGATGGCCAAAAATTTGGCGGATTTAGTGGGAAAAAGACCATTGAATTGTCTGCCTACCAAAATGGGAATGTAGCAGCTTTAGGTTTAGGAAATATTAAAGCGGGCACTTACAGTAATATTTCTCTGATATTGGATAATGCAACAGACCAGAATGGAAATTCGCCTGGATGTTACGCACTTTCAACTGATAATACAAAGTATAATTTAACGGGTTCGGTAAGCGGACAAACTGAAGTGGTCAGCTCAAAGGCGTTTGAAGTAAAAGAAAATCAACAAACCAATTTAGTGCTTGATTTTGATATTCGAAAAGCGGTAATGGATGAAAATGGGAGTGCCGTAGGTGGGTATCGTTTTGTGAGTTCGAGTGATTTGAATGCTTCAACCCGTCTTTTGGTAAAAAGTCAAGCTGGAGCTATTAAAGGGAATTGTGCTAATTACAATGAAACCAATAGCAAACTAATTGTTTATGCTTACAAAAAAGGGACTTACAATGTTTCTGAAACCAAGGCACAAGGAAGTGGAAATGTACAGTTCAAAAATGCTGTGACCAGTTGCGTGGCGGATGGAAATGGTAATTTTAATTTAGCATTTTTAGAAGCGGGAGATTATGAACTTCAATTTGCATCTCATAAAAATAGTGGTAATGGGCAGTTTGCTCTACAAAGTATGCTTAACCTAAGCAGTTTGATAAATCTAAATAGTGTTTCGGTGCAGGCTAATACGTCTGTAACACTGAGTGTGACGGTTTTGGGTTTATTACCAATATAAAAAGTACTAAAAAGCGTCCTAATTTTTAAAATTAGGACGCTTTTTAGTACTTCATTTCTTATTTCAAAAACCCCTTTAAAATCCCAATCTCAGCCATTGGATTGGCTTTTTCGTAGAGAATTCTATAAACTGCATCAATAATTGGCATTTCTACGTCGTGAATTTCGTTGATTTTATGAATACTTTTCACGGCATAATATCCCTCCGCAACCATATTCATTTCAATTTGGGCTGATTTTACAGAATATCCCCGACCAATCATGTTTCCGAACGTACGATTTCTCGAAAATTGTGAATAAGCCGTTACCAATAAATCTCCCAAATAGCCCGAACTGTGCAAATCTCGATTGGCTTGCGGGTAAACAATATCCAAAAAACGTTTGATTTCTTGCATGGCATTAGAAACCATCACCGCTTGAAAATTATCTCCAAAACCTAATCCATGCGTGATTCCGCAGGCAATGGCTATTATATTTTTGATCACCGCACAGTATTCAACGCCGTATAAATCTGCTACGGGATTTGCTTGAATGTATCGGCAAGTCATCAAATTGGCAAATTCTTGCGCTAAATGAATATTAGGCGAGCCAATGGTGAGATACGACTGTTTTTCTTGAGCAACTTCTTCGGCATGGCAAGGCCCCGCAATAACGCACATTTGCGTCAAGGGTACGCCAAAGACCTTCTCCATCCAATCGGTTACCAACATGTTTTCTTCGGGAATCATGCCTTTGATAGCTGAAATGACTTTTTTACCCGCAAAATTATTACGAGTCAAATTTTTCAAAGCATCAGGAACGAAAGCCGCCGGAACGGCAAGCACCACATAATCAACACCTTGAAGGGCATCGTACATTTTGTAATACGCTTTCACTTTGCGTGGATTCAGTGGAGCATCGGTCAAATATGACGGATTATGATTGTATTTTTTGATAAAATCAACGTCCGATTTGCGGCGTAACCACCACTTGACTCTGACGTTGTTTTCAGTCAAAATTTTAATAATTGCCGTAGCCCAACTGCCACCACCCAATACTGCAATTTGGGTTGGGAGACTCTTTTTAAATGCTGGAATTTCTGTCATGTTGCAAAGGTAAGGACTTTTTGTTTTTGCCACTAAGGCACGAAGGTACAAAGAATTTATAATGTTGATTTAAACTAAAAAAGACGGTATTGCTCTGAGCGATGCCGTCTTTAAAACCAGCCTTTAAATTTAGAACATAAGACCACGTTATTATGTTTTTACTTCAAATTTGTTATGGATTCGTGCAACAAATCTTAGAATTTTCCTGTTAAAATAATAGAAATTAACCTTACAAAACCTCATAAAATGCAAGACATTGAAC
This sequence comes from Arcicella sp., assembly GCF_964672035.1. Lineage (NCBI taxonomy): Bacteria > Pseudomonadati > Bacteroidota > Cytophagia > Cytophagales > Flectobacillaceae > Arcicella > Arcicella sp. The sequence continues at coordinate 43,955 of NZ_CBABQS010000003.1, read as the reverse complement.
CTCATTATCGTTGGGAAAATCTATACGTTGCCTCACGAGATGAACGCTCGCCTTTCTACGAGCGACTTTATAATTTGGATTATTACGAAAATGCAATCTACGGTTATTATATTCACCCCATGTGGGACGAGATAGGTTCTGAAACGCTCTATTGCAAGATTTTATACGCCGATTACGAAAAAAAATTTGCCATTATCGAGATGTTTGGCGAATGGAATGATACGATCCACAACGATATTATGTATTTCAAACGAGTGGTAATTGACCATTTAGTGAACGAGGGAATTAATAAATTTATCCTTTTGGGCGAAAACGTGTTGAATTTTCACGGTTCGTATGAAGATGATTATTATGCTGAATGGTTTGAGGAGGTGGAAGATGGTTGGATTGCTGCTTGTAATTTCCCAGACCACGTAGCCAGTGAATTTGCGAAATATAATTTGGATATTTACATCAACATGGGAGGTACTTTGAACATCGCCAATTGGCTAACGATGAAGCCTCTGCAGTTTTTTGATTTGGTTAATGGGTTGATTGTTAGGAGATTATCGTAAAAAATATTAGACCACGGATTTTGCGGATGTTACGAATTTATACGGATTTTTTCTTTTAGAAAATTCTAAATTCACTACACAATTAAATACACTGTTAATTAAGCTCAATCAACTTCCCGAAAGTTTCAAACTTTCGGGAAGTTCACCCAGAAGCTGATTTCAGCACTTTTAGAGAATAATAATTATTTAATTAACAGTGTAATAATTCTAAAATTTTATTCGTGTAAATCCTCCTAATCCGTAAAATCCGTGGTGTAATCTTAAATACTACTTCACCACTTTCATCACGCCATTCATAATACTCCAATGCCCCGGGAAAGTACACACATACGGATAATCACCCACGATTTCTGGTACTTTGAAGGTTAATTTATAACTTCCATCCGAATTCACTAAAGGCGTTGAAGCAATGATTTGAGGAATATTAGGGATATAACTTTTCTGAAGTGCATCCTTTTGCATAATCATTTTAGTGGCAGCTTTCCCTATGATTTCCAGCGACTTAGGTTTGCCAATTACCAAATTGTGTTGCATCGCATCGGAATTTTCAAAGATGATTTCTACCGTTTTTCCAGCCGGTACGGTGAACTCTTTTTTATCGTAACTCATGGCCTCTTTCACCGATTTTATCACAATCGTAATCTTATTTGGGTCGGCTACTTCGTCCGTTTTAATTTGCCACGCTTGCATCAAACGACTCAATCTATCGTTGTTTTCCGAAACCAAATTCTTTTTTAAACTTACTAAAAATGCTTTATCGGTTTCATTGACCGTTACTTTTCTCTTATAATTCCAACCATCCGTAATTCCTCGCAATAATGCTGATGCCGTGGTTTCTTCCATTTTTGGAAATTGCTTCAATAGTTGAACCACTGAATCTACTGCTGAAACCGCTGAATAACCTCTCATGGCCCTTTCGAGAGCATAATTGGTCATGTTTTGTGGAGTAGAGAAATTAACTTTTTGGGTAAATGTATTGTTCTTTTCATCACTTTCAGCGATGGTATTTGCTTTATCTAAATCAATAACAATGCTAAAATCTCCCGATACATCAGAACCAAAATTAATATCACCTGTCCAAGGGCCATTGTTTGATTTGGTAATAATGATGGATTCGCCCGCAGGAATTCCTTCATTAAAAGTACGACTGATTACATCGACTTTTCTACCCATTCCAGCAAAACGAATATCCAATGGCACAATAACTCCTTTTTCTAAGGCAATTCCTCCTTGGTTTTTCACCTCAATTTTCACATTAATATTATCCCTAACTACTGGATTTGCTGGGGTAAGAATAAGTCTGGTAATCACTAAATCTGGCTTGTTTGATGCTGTGATAGCAGTAGTTTTTGCGGCATCCTGCATCATCTTCGAGTGGTCGTGATGAGCAGCGGGCATTTCGTTTGCTTTTACCTTTGGCGAAGAAGAGTTTTGAGTAAGTTTTTGTACCAATTTCTTCAATAAATATTGTTTGTTACTGGTCAAAACGCTGGCAAAAGCATCGGGCAACCAACGGTCGTTTGTTTCATTTGATTGTTCTAAACGGTTCATCAACGCTTTTTCTGATTCAGCCGTTAAAGGCATTTCTGAAAGGGCTAAAAGTGTGTTTAAAACGACCAGCGGTTCTTTGTCGTTCAAAAGGTTTTTTTGTAATAACTCATTAACTGACTGAGTATTACGGGGTAAAATCTGAATTGCATTCTTGCGTACACCCGCACATTGATGCGTGAGTGAGGCGTACAAGGCTTGTTGCACATTTGGCTCATTCAAAACACCCAAACCTTCCAACGTTCTAAGCGCATGAATAACGGTAGGATTAATACCAATTTCGTCCAAGGATTGGTCTTTTGTTAATTCAATTAAAGTTGGCACAACGTCTTTTTGACCACGTTCAATCAATAATCTTTGGGCAGTCATTCGCCAAAATTGATTGTCGTTTTTGAGGGCGTTAATCAATTCGTTTGGATGATTTTTACTCAAACTTAAAGGCGTGTAAGCAGGCGCTTTGTTGTAGCCAACTCTATAAATTCTACCGTGGGTATAATCCCGTAAATTAGTTTCATAGGCATTACCAACACCCATCGTAAAGCCAGTTGGTTTTGGGTTATGTTGAATGATAAAACTATACCAATCCGCAATCCAAACGGCTCCGTCGGGTCCAACTTCCGCAAAAACGGGCGAAACCCATTCATCCGCTCCCGCCAAAAGATTAAAGCCTTCAACGTCTTCATAATCGGTGCCTTTTTTCTCCATTACATTTTGGTGAACGACGTGTCCCGTTGGCTCACAAACGAAGGCCGTTTTGTTCCAATATTTCTTTGGAAAAGCCCTTGCAGTGTAGAAATTATGCCCTGCGGCGGCGGTATATCCACCCCAAACATCCACTTGACGAACCCGTGGTGTGATGGTTTTCATATCTTTGTGCGAATCCGTGCTTCGACTCCCATTATTTGCCGTCGAACCATTCAAAATATTGCGGTGCGGAATGGCCATGTACCAACCGTGCGAGTTATTGGCGGTTGAGCCAAAAACATCTCCCGTTTCGTTAAAAGAAAAACCCCAAGTATTATTAGAAGTTGAAGTAATGTGTTCAAAATCAGAGCCATCGGCTTTAAATCTGAAAAAACCTTGCCCAAAATTTACAGAATCTTTTGGCGCAAATTTTGTCTTGATTCCCGAATACCCAACGCATCCCCAAATCCAATTATCGAATCCATAATGTAAGTTCGATGGCCCTGCGTGAGTATCACCCGTACCAAATCCAGAGAACAAAATTTTCTTTTCATCAGCCTTATCATCTCCATCGTTATCCTTCAAAAATAACATATTGGGTGCTTGTGAAACGATAAGTCCACCATTGGCAAAAACCATTCCTGTTGGGATGCTCAAACCATCGGCAAAGTGGGTGAATTTATCGGCTTTGCCATCTTTATTGGTATCTTCACAAAGCAAAATATAGTCACTTCCGCCCGTCTCTTTTCGTTCGTTTGGGTAGTCTTTTGTGATCAATACGTACAACCTTCCTTTTTCGTCCCAAGCCATCGCAATTGGGTGCATTACGTTGGGTTCAGAAGCGAAAACCTCCAAATTAAAATCTACGGGAATTTGCATCAATTTCACCGATTCTTCAGGCGAAAGTGGCAATTGTTGCACCTGTGGGTCGGGACGTTTTTCGTAATTGGGCAATTTAGCATTTCTAAAAACCAAAGGCTGCGGATTGAGTCCCGCATGAGCCACCCGTGCTTGGTCGTCCACTGCCCAAATGATGGCATTTTCTAAGAGTTTATGAAAATCTGGATTCTCCCAAGTCTGTTCATCGTGTCCAAAAGCGGTGTAAAAAACTCTGCCTTTGCCATAATTTCGAGTCCACGTATAAGGTTCAGTTTTGGTTTCGGGACGGTCTTTTGTTTGGTCAGCTTTGATTTCACGATTCATCAACACATTATTATCCGCTTGTAATTTGCTGTGCAAATACGTTTCGTCAAAAGCTTTTAATTTTGATAAGCCATTCATTATCTGGTGGTTAGGCTGCACAATATTGGCAGAAATAGTATCGGTAGTGTGTTTCCAGAATTGTCCACCCACCATTTTTACGTATTCGGGCGAATTTCTAAAACAGAAAGAAGCACAATGAATCGGTAAGATTCCTTTGCCCGAAGCCACGTAAGCCAAAAGGGCTGTTTCGGCTTGAGGCGTAATTTCGTCCCAATTGGCATAAATCATCAAGGCATCAAATCGGTTAAGATTTTCCAGATTGAGGTCTTCTAATTTATTGGTATAAGTGAAATTGATTCCCTTATTTCCCAAAGCCGACATGATAGAAGGCAATCTCTCCACAGGTTTATGATGCCCATTATCACCCAAAAACAAAACCTCCAATCGGCGTGGTTTTAGGGAATTTTGAGCAAACGTGGAGAGGGAAAGGAGGGTTAGAATGAGGAGGATGATGGGTTTTTTCATTGTGTTTTTGTGTTGTTTTTGCTACTAAGTCACGAAGGCTCAAAGGATTGGTAATTGTGTTTTTTTACTATTTGTCCTGTGGCTGATGTTCTACAGGAACGCCCAGTTCAGACATTATGTAACAGCAGTCTTCTGAATATATTAATATCTGATTGTCGAGTAGTTATGGTTAAACGAGTAGTTATGGTTAAAAGTGAAGGGTAAAATTGTACTTTGGATTACTATTGCACGATGCGGAAACAAATTATTTGGAATGAACTTCCCGAAAGTTTTAAAACTTTCGGGAAGTTAACATTCTGAACATTTTACAACTTATATTTCTTAAAACTTTCGTGCCTTTATTGCAAATCACAACCCCTTAAAATTCAGGCAAATAAATAATCTTCCTACGACCTATAATTACACAGAGCGTCTCGCTCATTCTACAAAATCCACAACCCCTTAAAAATCAGGCAAATAAATAATCTCCCCACCCTTCATCGCTGATTCATGAGCCAAAATTCCAACGCTCGTCCAATTGGCAGATTGTGCCGCATTTGGGAATGGGTCACGGTTTTCAATTAATGCCATCACAAACTCGTGGGCAAGGTGCGGATGCGAGCCTCCGTGTCCTCCGCCTTGGGCAAAACTTAAATGGGTATTATCGTCAGAATCATAAACGCCTTTGCCCGTAAAAGATTGAATTTCTTTGGGTAAATAATGGGCGTAATCAGGCACTTTTACCTTCTCTGGAATTTCTGATTCGGGCTTTTTGGCGGTATGAATTACGTGTTCTTCGTCTTCAATTAAGGCCCATTCAAAAGATTTTTTTGAGCCATACACCTCAAAACTTTCACGGTATTGGCGAGCCACATCAAACAGTGAACGATAGACATAAGCACTCAAATCTGAATCCTTAAATTTGATATGGGCTGATTCCACCGCAAAAGGTGAATTATGGATTTTTACAAGGTCTTCACTGATTCTACCCGATCCAAAACAAGACACATATTCGGCCTGTAATTTCAACAAACCTGCCACTGGACCCACGCAGTGTGTAGCGTAGTGCATCGGAGGAAGCCCAGGCCAATAGTCGGGCCAGCCTTCCATATCTTGCTGATGTGAGGCTTTCAGGAATTGTACTTTACCAAGTTCTCCTTTTTCGTAAAGCTCTTTTACAAACAGAAATTCACGGGCGTACACCACCGTTTCCATCATCATATATTTCTTGCCAGTTGCTTTGCACGCATCCACAATTTTCTGACAATCTTCTACCGTTGTCGCCATCGGAACGGTACACGCTACGTGCTTGCCTGCGTAAAGTGCTTTCAGACTTTGCTCGGCATGATTTGGAATCGGCGAGTTGATATGAACGGCATCAATACTGGGGTCTTTCAACAATTCATCATAATCAGAATACCGTTTTTCGATGTTAAACTCATCGCCAATGGCATTCAATTTTTCTACGTTACGCTGACAAATGGCGTACATATTGGTATGCGGATGACGTTGATAAATAGGGATAAATTCTGCCCCAAATCCTAAGCCGATGATAGCAATGTTAATTTTTTTCATGTTAATTTTATATTATGTAGGGCGTTTGCAAAGCCTATCTATCTTCTACTCCTGTTCCGTTTTACTTTTCAAAAAATCCAATCCTTCTTTCATCAAAACTTCCTCACTTTCAAACATTTTTCGCCAAATATTGGCAGCGGAGAGTTTTTGACTGAATGCTTCTATGGAGATAACATCTTGATAATCAATGTCTTTGATGGCTTTGAAAACGCCTTCCCAATCCACATTTCCTTTGCCTGGCGTACTTCGGTCATTTTCGGAAAGTTGTACAAAAGCAATCCGATTACCCATTTGTCGGATGGCATTCCCAATGTTTTTCTCTTCAATATTAGCATGAAAAGTATCAAACATGATTTTACAATTCGGGCGATTGACTTCATCCACAAAACGAATTAACTCATCGGTACAACTGGTCAAATACATTTCAAAGCGATTCAAATATTCCAAACAAATCATCACGCCCATAGTATCAGCGTATTCGGATAATTGTTGGATGCCTTCCACACCCCAAGCCCATTCTTCTGCCGTAGCAGCTTGTCCCGTAAAAATGCCCAAAGCCGAATGAAAAGGCCCCATTAATTTATCCGAACCCAAAACTAAAGCACAATCTACGCAAGATTTTAGATAGTCTAATCCTGCTTGACGAATGGCTGGGTCTGGACTAATCAGATTGGTTTCTGCTCCGCAAAATGTATCGCAAACCCTTTCCAAACCCAAATCATCCAACTTCTTGCGCCATGCGTACCAATGTTCGGGATTTGGGTTGAAAATGGGTACTTCAACGCCATCAAAACCGATAGATTTAATGAGTTCTAAGGTCGGGAAAAGACTTTCATCTACTTGTGTTCCCCATAAAAGGAGGTTCATGTACTTTTTCATAATACAAATTTATCGTAAAATAGTGCAATAAAATACGCTTATTTTGATTAACTTTGACTGTATTTTGATATTTATTAAACGTATATCATTTTTTTAAGTAAAGAATAGCTTTTGAAAAATCCCTTGAATAAAAGCATTGATTCGCCCAATCATGCTTATACCATCCAACAATTAAGAGAAAAATATTTCGAACCGAATTGGCATTTTCACCCTCATTATCAGCTTTTTGTGGTTTTAGAAGGTACTGGAACTCGTTTTATTGGCGATAGTATCAAGCACTTTGAAACTGGAGATATGGTTTTTCTGGCGCCAAACTTACCGCATCTTTGGCGAAGCGACGATTGTTATTTTCAAGAAAATTCTGAATTATTTACGCATGGTATCGTGGTCTATTTTACGGAGGATTTTTTAGGAAAAGATTTCTTTGAAAAATACGAAATGATGAAACTCAAAACCCTTTTTGCCGAAGCAGGTAGAGGTCTGGAAATAAAAGGAGATTTGCAACAAAATATCTTTAAAATCATGAAGCAACTATCTGGTTTACAAGGATTTGAAGGGATTTTGAAGCTCTTAGAAATGCTTAATCTTTTGGCAAATTCTACGGAATACGAGCCAATTAGTAGCATCGGATATTCAAATCCTTATAAAACTTCGGAGACAGAAAGGATGCGAAAAGTGCATGAATACGTGATGCAAAATTACCGAACTTCGCTTCGTTTAGATGAAGTTGCTTCTTTGGCGGGAATGGCAACGGCAGCTTTTTGCCGATATTTTAAGGCAAGAACCAATAAAACTTTTTCGGATTTTGTGAGTGAACTTCGGGTGGGTTACGCCTGTAAATTGTTGATGGAAAATAAGTTAGGGATTACGCAAATATGCTACGAAAGTGGCTTCAACACGCTTTCTAATTTCAACAAACAATTTAAAGATTTGCAAGGAAAAACACCTTCGGAATATCGGGGAGCGTTTAGGTAAGGGAGCATCCAATTAATTAAATACCCTCATTTGCCGTTCAACTTCCCGAAAGTTTTAAACTTTCGGGAAGTTCCACCGAAGTGGGTATATTTAAATTTAGAAGCTCCCTAATTTGTCATTCTATCGCTAAAATCTCCGCTTCTTTTCCTCTAAAATTAAATTTATCAGCCACCATTTTGCCCATCAATAATGCCCCAATGGGCGACTGAGGCGAAATAATCATGATTGGTTTTTCGTCAATTTTTACTTGCCCAATGCTTACAGAAAGAAAGAAATCGCCCATAGAAGTGCTTATAAATGCCCCCAAAGCCCCTTTTTTAAAATCAATATTTCCATCAATTCGTTCAATCAATTTTCGTTCTTCACGGGTTTGCTGATACATACGAGCGTGCATATCACGGTCGAGATGTCCCATTGCTCGTGAGGTTTCGTATTTATCTCCTGCCGATGATTTTGACTCTCCGTTGGCCGATTCTTGGGCGGCATTCATCGCATCCAAAGAAGTTTGCATTCGTTGGTCTAAATAGGTTTTTACGTATTGAAGAATGGTTGATTTCACGGTGTTTATTGGTGAGTTGTGATTGAGTGAAGTAGTGATTTTGGATTTTGCTTGTGTTAATAAAAATAAATCGGATTAATCTCAAGATTTGGAGGATAAATCACTATTTCACAATTCACAAAATCACCTAATTATTTAAAGCGTCTCTCTCCGAATCATATAAAACGGATTTTTTACTTTGATTTTTATATTGTCCAACATTAAAGCGGCGGCCGTTCTGCCCATCGTTTCAAAATCGGTGGTGATTACGGTAATTCCCAATAATTCTTTCAAAGTTGTTTCATTGAAAGAGATAATTCCGATGTCTTTTCCAACGATAAGACTGGACATTCGGGTTTTCTTCACTAATTCTGCCAAGTCGGTTTCTTCCACCACCACATAAACCGTTTGTGCTTGTAAAATTTCGTTTTCAACGCTCTCTTTTATCATAAATTCTTTCTGCGAATTGACGCAAAAATACCGAACTCCCCGCACAATTTCGATTGGATAATTACCATCACTCGGAAAAACCAAAACCACTCTTTGGTATTTTATCATCAAGTCATTGGCATCTTCCAAAGCCTCGGCAACGTCTCTTTCAAAATCTTGATAAACCGTTAAACATTCATGCTTGAAATCAGGCAAATCTTTATCCAACAGAACTAATTCATCCTTCGGGATTTTTTCTAATACCTTGATTGCTAAGTTTTTATCAGATTCTGGGAAAAAATGAGGCATCACAACGTAGTAATTGTATTTCCCCAAATTTTTATCAATAATTTCTTCAAAAAGTCGAGCATTATAGTGGTGGATTTGTAAATCTACGGAAGCTTTATCACCCAAAACTTTCAAAAAAGCGTAGTAAATCAATTTTTTATAAGAGCTTAATTTATTGAAAATTAGCAGAATTCGCATTTTTCTACTTTCGCCACTATTCACATAATAACCTTTTCCTTGAACGGACGTAATGAAACCTCTTTCTCGCAATTCACGATAAGCTTTTTCGACGGTATCACGGGCCAAATAATACTCTTCACTGAGTTCAGAAATGGAAGGTAATTGCTCGTTTTTCTTCAAAACATTGCGCTCAATATCTGCCATTACTGACTCAATAATCTGTTTGTATTTGGGCGTTTTATCGCTTGGATTTAAGTTTAATTTGTACATTTTTGGTGGGGGATTTTCAGAATGTAAAACTAACGATAAAATACTAAATTTGAGGCAAACTGGTCACCGACCTTTGATTGACGTGATTTCTATTCTGTAAGCTTTTTAATTTTGAATAGCCTTACTATTCAAAAAAACCTTTAGAGGTTTTCATAATCTGGTCAATTAAATGATGCTGCTTCAAAGCATCTTCAAAGTTACTTGCTTCTGACGTACCATTCCTTTTGTCACTTGCATAGGTGGCATAGAGATATAACACATCTTTTACACTGGCATCTAAATGAGAACCTATATTCAATTGATATTCATCGGGTATTGGCAGAATAGAAAGAGATATTCCTTCACCATTAACACCTTCAATAAGGTTGTCTTCTTTGTTCCCAAAAGAAAGAAGATTCGTTACTTTCAACACTCCTTCTGTACCAGTTATGTCTATTTGAAGTCCAGTACAGTGTTTTTGACCGCCTTCTATTTGAATTGAAAACAAGCCACCATTTTCCAAAGTACCAATAATCATTGCTTCGTTCGGATTTGTGGTTGGAACTTGTTCACCAGTTTCTATGATTGTAAAGAATGGAAATTGATTTTCAATCACCGAAGTCAATTTTTTCGGAAAACCAGTTGCCTGAAAAAGCATATCCATAAAATGACCTCCATAAATAGAAAGTACGTGTGAAAAATTGGAAGCGTGAAAAGCCCAAGAATGTTTTTCGGACATCAACGGTACAAAAGCATCCGCACTAACAGTCATTCGAGCAGACCTGATTTTTCCTACATATCCTTGCTTAACTAAATCTCGCATATATCTTGCACTGGGTCCCAAACGCCTTTGCAAACCCACAATGTGTTTTACACCTTTTGCTTCAGCCAAAGCCAGCAATTCTTCTGAGTCGGCAGTATTGGTAGTTAGAGGCCATTCACTATAAACATCTTTACCTGCTTCAATGACCATTTTAACAAGTCGGAAATGTTCGGGAGCAGGAGCTAAAACTGCAACAAGGTCAACATCAGGATGGTTAACCATTGCCTGTACATCATCAAATGCAAGGCGAATATTGAACTCTTTTGTATAGGCTTCTGCGATTTCTTTTTTACGACTCGCAACAGCAACAATCTCAAAATCTTCCTTCAAAGATTGTAGTGCAGGAATATGACCGTATTTTGCCCAGCCACCTAAACCAATAATTCCTACTTTAATTTTTACTTTTTCCATTTTTATATTATTGTTTATCGTAATGTGAGTTTTTAGCAAAAGGCATTTATTAAATTAATGATTCAAGCTAAATACTGTCGGAAAAATTAACTTCATAAATTTTAAGTGACTGTGTAATCAATGTATCCAAGCTGAATACATAGTTTTAAAGGGCTGTAAAACACCTATAGTTTGAAAAATATTGTTCTATTTGATACTTAATTCTTTAAATAGTGGTGCAAATATACAAGAGTCTCTTACATTATTTATATCTTTAAATTAATAAATATTTAATAAAAAGCTGAAATAATATAAATTGAGAAGTTGAAATGATATTTATATAGTATTTTTAATACAAGATTATCTTGTATCGTTATTTGTGCAAAGATTTGATTTTCAAAAAGTAGCTGTATTTTTGTGTAAAAATGAATTTATGGAAGATAGGACAGTTTGTTTAGTGCAGAGAATAGCTACGGAAGTGGAGTTAGGTATGGCAAATGCAATGACTGATATCGACATCACACCGTACCAATATACTATCATGAGTTTTATGGATAAAGACAATGGTAATTTTTCTGCGGCTCAATTATCACGCCACTTTTTGATAACGCCCCAATCAATGAATACATTGGTACAGACTTTGATGCGTAAAGAATTCATTGAAAAAATCAATGACCCGCATAACAAAAGGATTCGCCGCCTTGCCTTGACAGATAAAGGAAGAGAAGTATTAGCAGCCAGTAACACCGCCATAGATGAATCTGAAGTAGATTTATTCAAATCATTAAGTGAATTAGAACTTAAGATTTACCGTGATTTGACGGAGAAATTGTTGAACAGTAAACAAAAAAGTGCTTAATTACTATTCAACAACCTCATCTTTATCTTTCATCAATTCCCCTAATTTCTGAATAGCTTTATCAATTTTAAAATTCCACAAGGACTTTATCATTTTAGAGAAGTATAACAGTACATTCTACAAATTTACACTCACCGTCAAATAATAAAATCCACCCACACTTGGGCCTGCCAAAAAGTTGTAATAATAGTTATTCAAAAGGTTGGTTCCTCCCAATTTGAACGTCAGTTTTTGCACGGGTAATGCGTAGGTAATTTGCCCATCAAGCGTTGAATAGGCAGGTACATCTCCCGTTGCTAAGGACGATTGCCATAAAAAAGCCTCTTGCCATTTCAGATTCAAATTGAAGCCCAAACTTTCAGTAATTTTATGATTACTCACGCCAATATTCATAATCCATCGTGGCGTGTTGAACGATTCTTCCAAGCCATCATTATTCGTTTTGCTGTCCAATTGAGCGTAAGTAGCATTTCCTGAGATAATAAAATCTTTGTAGGCACGATAACGCAAGCCAAGGCTTGAGCCATAATTAAAAACCGTCGTCTTAGAATTTGTCCATAATCGATAGCGTTGGTTTTTATTTTTGTCGTTAAAAGCAAAAGCGAGTGAGTCGAGATTGGTGCTTTTTGTGAGAGGCAAATTGGTTTCAACCTGTGCCATGAAATTTTGGTATTGATTGTAATAAAAATCAACGTCAAGGTACAATCGTTTATCAAAGAAAAGCCCTTTGTAGCCAATTTCAAGGCTATTTGCCGATTCGGGTTGTAGATAAGTATAATCGTTTTTCTTTAAAAGATTTTCATTTTTAATGACGGCTTGGGCAGTTGTTAAACCATTTTTATTGACATCGTTGGTAATTGCTGTTTGAAAAGCATCAATGGAAGTCTTGAAATAAGAGTTTTCAAAAATACCATTCGACATAATCGGCAAACCACCCACTCGTTTCACACCCCCACTATTTACATTTGAAAAAGCCTCGAAAAGACTCGGAAAACGATACGCATTTTGGTAAGAAATTCTAATATTATGGTCTTCGGAAGGAGAATAAACCATGGCCAATCTCGGATTCCAACGTAAATCAAAATATTGATTTTTATCGGCTCGCAACGAACCATTCATTTTAAGTTTTCCGTCAAAAAGCAATTTGGTTAATTGAATAAATCCGCCCGTTTTGGAGTAAGTTAGATTTTTACCCGATTCTACAGGATTGATAAAATAATTGCCATCGGGATAAACTTCAAACGTTCTGAAATCCGCTCCTGCCAAAATACTCAAACCCCATTTTTCTCTTAATCCTTTCAACCATTCTTGTGTTATATCTGCCTGAAATTCAGCGTGATATAGCCAAGATTGAACCCTTAATGCGGCACCAACATCCCAATCATTGATATCGCCTAATTTTTTAGCTAAAGCATCAAATTCTGCCGAATGTGGTTGCGGACGACCTTTATCAGCTTCACTTCTTGCCGTTTGAAAGGCTTGCGTAGCGTTCATTCCTGCTATGGTATTGGCGTTAAATTGGGTCGTAAAATCAGCAAACCATTTATCGTCAGATTTAAAACTTTTGTCAATATTTTCCGCCATCGAGCGAATATTGTACGAATCGCCCGTATTTTCATGCGTTAAATAGGCTTTAACTTGAATAGAAGGCGATTTTAGGCTAATACTATGTTGGTCGATACGATAATTATTGAGTCTAAAACGGTTGGTTCGTTGGTAGAGATTGTCTAAAATACCAAAACGATAGGTGTAAGAAATTTCCCAATTCTTTTTGGGACGAACGAATAAAGCAATATCACCTTTGATATTTTTAAGCGAAAAATCGGCAATATCTTTTTCAGTATATCCCGTTCTGGCAACGGAATATCGTTTACCGTCCAAGGTTAAACTTCGTCTATTCGATGACTCATTTCCGTAAGAATTAATGCCGTCGTAAGCAGGATTGTCTTTGCCAAAAAGATTCAATGTTGCATTTCCATTGGGATTTAAATCGGTGTTATTATCCGAAATCCAATCATAACCCGTTAAATATTCAACGTTGATTTTGGTAGCAAGAACGTTATTCCAAGCCTTCGCCCAACGAATATTACTTTCACTAAAAATGTGAGCGGAAGTATTATTATCGTTAAAATGATTTGCCCCAGTTTTTTGCTGAAAACTAAGTCCTTGATAGTCAAACGGGCTTTTTGTAAAAATATTCACCAATCCATTCAAGGTATTCATACCGTACAAAGCCGAAGCCGCCCCGTGCAAAATTTCCACTTTTTCCACATCCAAATCCGTGGGTGCTAATGCCCCCGCAATGGGCGAGCCAATGTGTGGAGCTTGGTTGTCCACACCATCCACCAATTGCACAAACCGCACATTGGTTGGGTTGGCAAAACCACGAGTATTATAAACCTTAAAGCCCAAACTTGGGGTTAATAATTGCACGCCTTTGATATTTTCCAGCGCATCATAAAACGAAGGAGTTGCTGAATTTTGAATGGTTCGATTATCCAACAAAGCAATGCTAATGGGCGATTTCAAAACATTTTCGGGCGTACGTGAAGCCGACACCACAACTTCTGATAATTGTCGAACGGTATCTTTATAAATAGTTTGTTGGACTTTCTTTTGAGCTTTTACCGTAAAACTTGCCAAAAGAAGGGTAAGAATTAAGTATTTATGTTTCATTTTAATTTCGTTGTATTTTATAAAATATAACGATTGGTAAAAAATGAAGAAACTACTATGGTTTCTTCATTTTAATCAATTAAGTAAATATCAATTTTCCGCAAGCAATGATTAAACCCAAAGCAAGCATATACCGAAGCGTGGGTAAATTGAATTTTTGACTACCAAAATATGAACCCAATAAACCGCCTAAAATAGTTGCTAAAATTGCCCATTGCAGGTTTTCAGGAATCTGAAATCCACCTTTTGAAATTTGTCCGTACAAGCCAGAAATGGAATTCACGAAGATAAAAAGTGCTGAAACGGCTGCGGTTTGTTTCAATTTTGCCCACTTCATCAATAACATTACGGGACTCAATATAATACCACCACCAATGCCAATCATGCCTGATAGTAACCCAATTACACCTCCCGTTGTGAGTCCTGCCCATATGGGGATTTCACGATTTTCAGATTCTTCATTTCTAAATTGATATAACAAACGGGCAATGGAAATGAGAATACAAATGGCTAATATTTTCTTATAAATAGCGTCAGAAAGCGTCATGGTACCACCCAAATACGCCATCGGAATACTGGCAATGGCGAAAGGCCAAAAGAGTTTCCATTTAAAAAAACCTGCTCGGTAAAATCCAAAGAATGAAAATAGTGAAACGGCAAGATTCATTAGCAAAGCCGAAGATTTCATGAGGGCGGGGGCAATGCCCATAATTGCCATAATTGCCAAATAGCCACTCGCCCCACCGTGACCAACCGATGAATACAAAAATGCCACAATGGCTAAAAGTGGGAGAAAAAGTAGAAAATTTGAATCCATAAATTCGTTATATTTTTGCAAATATAACGAATGACTTATTTAGTACCGCAGGTTTTAACCTGTAAATATTTTGACAAGTTAAAACCTGTAATACTACAATTTTTGATTTTCCGCTAAAAGAAATGCTTGAAAGCGATTTTGAAGGGCTTTATAATCTTCAATGGCTTGAAGACCCTCGGCGGTTATGATGGTTCCTCCACCGCTTTTTCCCCCAGTTTGCGTGATTACGAAGGGTTTTAAAGCCTGAGAATTCATGGAATTTACTAAATCCCAAGCTCGTTTATAGGACATTTCCATGGCTTTTGCAGCTTTAGAAATAGAACCGTGTTCGATGATGAGTTGTAATAATTGAATCCGTCCTTTTCCCAAAAAACGCTCAGAACCATCGTGGCGTTCTATCCAGATTGCTCCTGTAATGTTTATTTCGGTTGGATTGGGAAGGATGTTTTTCATTGAATAATTTTACTGTTTTGTTATAGAAAAAGTCGTCTCAAACAATTTGAGACGACTTTTTCTATAATTATTAAGCCTTAATTCTTTGTTTTCTACCTATCGAGAAGTAAATCAACCATCCAAATGGAACAAAGAGACAAAGCAAAAGCCAAAAGATTTTTTGATTTCCTTCAAACTTGTTTCGAGCAATATCAATACTGGCAATTATTAGAAAGATTATCCATGACAGAAGAAATATTTGCCATAAAATGAAAATGATTTCAAATCTGATTATACTAAGAAATTCCATAATTAAAGGTTTTAAATTTAGGTATCTTGAATTGTAGATAAACGTATAAAGTCTCAATAAACAAACTCTCCAAATTCTGATTTTATCGTAACTCCTTTATTTTCAGCCGCTTCCACTCGTCCAATTATCTGTGCATTGATTCCAAACGATTTTGAAATATCAATGACCGCCTGAGCGTATTGTGGATTTATGTATATTTCCAAACGGTGTCCCATGTTAAAAACTTTGTACATTTCTTTATAATCCGTACCAGACTCGGCTTGAATCATTTTGAAAAGTGGCGGCAATTCAAACATATTGTCTTTGATAATATGAACATTATCGACAAAATGTAAAACCTTCGTTTGAGCGCCACCCGAACAATGAACCATCCCATGAATCACTGGGCGTAATTCATTCAATAAAGCCTTCACAATGGGAGCATACGTGCGAGTAGGAGAGAGGACTAATTGCCCCACATTCAAAGGACTTCCTGCTACGGAATCCGTCAATTTTTTTGAACCGCAATAAACCAAACTTTCGGGAACGGAAGGGTCAAAACTTTCGGGATATTTTGGGGCTAAATAATGCCCTAAAACATCGTGACGAGCAGAAGTCAGTCCGTTTGAACCCATTCCGCCGTTGTAAGTATTTTCGTAAGTGGCTTGTCCGTCCGAAGCCAAACCAACAATTACATCACCGTCTTGAATGGTATGATTTGAAATTACATCCGAGCGTTTCATCCGAGCAATTACCGTTGAATCCACGATGATCGTACGCACTAAATCGCCCACATCGGCCGTTTCGCCACCCGTACTCCAAATGCCAATGCCATTATCACGAAGCATCTCCAAAACTTCTTCCGTTCCGTTGATGAGTTCCGCAATAACTTCGCCTGGAATTAGGTTTTTATTACGCCCTATCGTGCTGGATAACAGCATATTATCCGTTGCTCCCACACAAATTAAATCGTCGGTATTCATCACCACGGCATCTTGGGCAATACCTCTCCACACGGAAATATCGCCTGTTTCTTTCCAATAAAGATACGCCAAAGCTGATTTTGTACCTGCCCCATCAGCGTGCATGATGTTGCAATAGTCATCATCTCCGCCCAACATATCGGGCGAAATTTTACAGAAAGCCTTTGGAAAAAGCCCTTTATCTAATTTTTCGATGGCTTTGTGGACATCTTCTTTGGAGGCAGAAACGCCTCGTTGCATATAGCGATCGGTCATTGGAATTGGTTGTCTGTAATTAGTTATTCAATAAACCACAATTTCTAATAACAGGATTTTAAAAGTAAAGTCCTCTGATATGGAGGACTTTATATATTACAATTTATCTATATTTTCTTTAACAAAAGCTAAAAACTCTTCTGTCCAATTAATCATTTCTTGTACTTCTTCTTCGGAAAAACTACTTTCCAAATCATAATCAGCTTCCTGTCTATAATCCATCAATTTAGCTAAATATTTACCATAGATTTCAGGAATAATTTCTGTCTTGATATATAATTCACTAAACTTACTTTTCACTCCATTATGAGTCTTTACAAATATATCTTTCTTAAAAAGTAATGTTTTGGCTAACCAAAAATAAGCATAATAACAACGATTAACAGTCGCTGAAATATGATTGGCTTTTAAGTCGTCTTTACCAGTTTCTAAAAAGTCTTCTGACTTTAAAATTGCTAATTCTATATTCCTATCCATAAATTAGTTTCCCGTCTTTTCTAATGAATTTGAATAAATATTCCTCTGAATGCTCATATCGGTCATTTGTTGTTGGGATTACTGATAAATCTATTAAATATTTTAAAAACAGTTTCCACAACATTTCACTAATAGAGTCTCTTTCTTGGCGAGTTTTTACCTCCTCATCGTTTAAAACTACTAATAAATCTACATCCGATTCATCATGGGCTTCTCCACGTGCATACGAACCGAAGAGAATTATCTTCGCCAGACGGTTGCCATAATGTGCTTTGGCTTGTTCCGTAAATTCTGCAATGATTGGCTGAATGTCTTTCATGAATTGTGTTACGATTTTGGAAAATCGTGCTACATTTTTTACAAATTTAAAAACCTTCCTTGACTTCCTCCTTCTTTTTCTCTTCTTTTTTCAATTCGTCTTTTTTTACGACTTTTTTACCCTTTTCGGTTTTGGTTCTGAATGTGTCGGTAAAATGCTCAGTAAAGGCAAATTTTTCTTCTGCCCCAACGCCCAAGAAAACGTAGGCATTTTTGCCACTGCCTTTTTTCACCCCTTTCGATTTGGCAGATACGGCATTGTTAAACTCACCGTCGGACGATATGACACCCATTTCGTTTTTCAAATATCCCATGAAATACCAAACATCGGTTGAGGGTTCTAAATACAAATAAAATTCATCTCCTTCGGGCGTTTTTTTAATTTCAACCATGCCTTCAATTTCCGAATTAATATCCGTTCCTCCGATGCTGGCAATGCTCAATTTTCCAACTGAATAAAAGGATGATGCTTGTTCAGAATAACGTAAATTTGCCTTTGAAATTACCATTGTCGTATTCAATTTGGCATTAATTGTGTGTAAAGGTACGTGTTCATTTTTTAGTCTTCGCTCGGATGCGTCAATGGTTTTTCCTCCTAAAATATTCGCTAATTTCGATATTAAATGTTCTTTATCTTCTGGTTCATCGGCACTTGCATTGTCTCTACTATCAAGATTGGTTTTCACAATTTTATCCGCCATTGCTTTCAAAACTTCTATGGGCATCGGGAAATTCAAAACCATCATTTGGTCGAATTTATACTTGCCACTATCAACCCGCATTTCCGCAAAACCAGCCGTTTGAATGTAACTTGAAGGATTATAAAAATTAAAATTACCTTCTAATTTCAACGTTCGCTTGTCATCGTCATACGTGTATCGACTCGCTTCGTACGATTTATTTTTATCATCTGGACCAATTTCAAAACGAGATGTTTTCGGAATATCTCGTAATTGACCATTCACCGTAAAAATATCCTCGTCTTTAGGGTCTTCTTTGCTCGTCAAGAAAGTTGTATATAAACCCGTAGAGGTTGTTCTGGCGTGTAAACCTGCGTATATAGGGGTGTTTAAATCGCCTTTCATATTGGCTTGAATCTGAATATTTACATCGTTTGTACTATTGCCTTTATACGCAACCCAATTGACCACATCCGCCCGATTTTTGTATTCTGGACGCACGAAACCATTGAGCATCAGGTTTTTGTCGGTTGCTACCATCGTAATATCACCCCGATATAGTATTTTGGAAGAGAGGTGAAATTTATCGGTTTGTTCAACCGTTGCCTTTGCCGTGGTGGTGTATCCTTTGATTTTTTTACGACCATCAACGATTGATTCTTTAAAATCAAAATTACCCATTTTGACATTCATCGTATCTCCCGCAAGATTTGGAAATCTATACGTAGCATCGCCTTCAAACTTAATTCTTGAAATAATTCTGATATTTCCATTCACTAAATTGTGGTAGCCATTGACGGTATCAATCTGCAATTTTGCATTATAAAATCCCCGCATCTCCGCATCTCTACGGATAGAAACGGCCCCTTTATCGGGAATTATTTTCGCATCTGCCGACTTGATAAAAGGTACACCCGTAATGTTAAGTGACTGTTTGTCAATCTCATACAAAGCCTCGGAGCCATTAAATGAAAGTCCCTCTTGTGATGGTTCGATGGAGGTGAATGTAGTATTTTTAACGTCACCTTTCATCGTAATGGTTTTCTTGTTAATATCCCATTCGGCACTGTTGATAGATGTTCTGTAAGCCGTGTAAGGGAAATATAAACTCGTAGAATCGTCCAATTTAAGGTTAGTTGGCGTTTTAATACTGACTAATCCTGTTGCTAAATTAAAGCTGACGTTCATATTATTACCGAGTAAAGCGGGTTTAGAAACTTTCAAATTATTACCTACCGAAAGTGTTGCCATGTCTGCTGTGAAAGCTTCTTTTCCGAATTTAATATTGTTAGATTCCGTCTCAGAATCTTGGCGTTTCACTTTCCCAAAACCAAATAAACCCGTTTGACGTACCAATAATTTTCCTTCTAATTTTGAACTCGCCGCATAAAAATCAAACGAATTGCCTTTGGTTTCAATCAACATACTATCCGACTTGGGTTGCCATTTCAAGGAGTAATTTTTAATATCAACTTTCGTATAATATGATTGTCCAACTGTGCCTTCGTTGATGATACCCGTTGTGCCATTTGCCGTAACAGAATCAATGGTAAAAAGGGCATATTTTGCTTGAATTTGGGAAGTCAAATGGTTGATTTCACACTCTGCATGAAGCCCTTGTTTATCCATCAAAAGCGGTTTTTCAAACTTCACGAAGGTTTTACTATTATAAACATTGTACTTTCCATCGGTTACTTTATGGCTGAAACCCAACGAGTTATCGGGCATTGAAATCAACGTTTCTTTGAATGGCGGAAAGATTCCATCCGAATTAAACGTACCCACAAAGTCAATATCTTTGATGTTCAAACTATCAAAATCAATACTTGGTACTTTAAAAAATATCTTCTTATTGTACACGCCATTGGCACGATATGGATGGTCGAAATAGGCCGTTACGCCCGTAGGAACAACCAAACGGGGATATTCAACCAATCGCTGACGACCCGATTTATTATCAGGTTTATTGATGTAAATTACGCCTGCTTCATACTTCAAATCTCCCCCAATTTCAATTCGTCCTTTCTTGGACAATTCTTTTTGAGGAACGAAAGTAATGGAGTCAATTTTGTTTAATTTAACGCTAAATTCACCGTAATTAAACGATAAATCTTTTCCTCTAAATCGGAAATTGCCCGTTTTTAATTCGCCACTAATGCCAAAATTTCTATCCTTATTTACTTTGATAATATTGTCATAAGGAGCCATAAAAACATTTAAAGAATCGGAAAGGTAAAATTGCTTTACTCCCCTGACAATCAATTGGTTATCCTTTAAATTAAGACTGGCATTCGATGTTGTATCCTTCGTATTGGAAGAATAATAGGAAGGAATCAAAAAGTTGTCGTAATCTTTTCTTGCTCCGTAAGCTGCCAAGTTGTGCATTCCTTTTCGAGATAATTTCAACGTTTCCACATCGGGGTCATACTCAAAATAACCCTTCTGCATCATCTCTAAAAAAACGGGTCTTAATGCCGTTGCATCTTTGTTGAATGCTTTTGCAAGGTCAGTCAGTGTGGTTGATGGTAAGTTGTTTTTTCGGATATAATTAGAAACGACCAGGAGTGGATTAAAGCTATAATTGGCCGAAATCTGAGCAAAACGTTCGGGATTATAATAGTCAAAAGATTCAAAAAGAGCAGGTACCACGTTCTTCGCCGTGAGGATTGAAAAGTCCATTCGTTGGTCGTTCATATTCCAACTCATGGCATCAGCGGTGATGTCTAATTTATGATAACTGTCAGAATATGAGGATTCTCTGAATCCACCAGCATCCACTTTATTCAAACGGAGAATGGAATTTTTACGGTTATAATTCAACTTAACCGAAGGATGATACAGCGAATCTGACCCCGCAAAATAACCCGTAAAAATTACCGAGGGAGAACTAATCAAAGAATCACCAATTTCAAAACGTTTACTGGTAATTCTGAAAGCAATTTTTCCATCCTTTTTAATGACAATTGTGGCATATTTTGATTGCAAAGATGAACTTGAAATCTTATTGCCAACCATTGTAAAGCCGCCTTTGTAGTCAATGTCGACACTATTTTTCAAGATTACATCATTTTCCAAAGACATAAATCTTGGATAAAATGTTTGGGCGTTTTTAGTCCGTTTTTTACTCTGAAATTCAAAAATTCCTTTAATGGGGTCATTCAATTTTTGATTATTCGTAATGGTTGCTAATTCCGAAGTAATCTTCGGATTTAGTATTTCCATATTGTAATTATTCAAGGTGGCAAAAACCTCTGGCATTCCCACATTTTCCCAAGAGAAATTCCCGCCCGTTCCCAATAAAATTCCTTCTTTTATACTCAAAATAGCAGACGTATTTTTCAGCGTAACCGAGTCGTTCGCCGTTGAAATTATCAAGTCGATTTTATTGAATTCTATGACGGGGCCTGGGTTCAAAAATTGCATGGCAGGTTCCTCAACAGGGGCTTGTGCGGGAGCGTTACTGGCCGTAGGAAGTGGTGCGTCCCAATCCTCCCAAGCATTCGTTTTCTTTTCGATTCCGGGAGTAGTAGTTGTGGGTTGATTGGTTGTAACGGGCTTTTCTGGCTTATTGATTTCAATTTTTTGGTCATTAAATTTGAACCCAATTGAACCATTCTGAGCGTACAAACGATTGAAATTTGTAAAATAAATTGCCCGATTATTAAAGTACAAACGGGTAATTTCAATGTATCGTAAGGTCGTTTTTGTATCCCCCGTTTCAATAGATTCACGAAGCGTTTCTAAATAATTATCTAATAAAGTTTGGGGCATTAAGGCATTATTTACGCCCAAAATAACCGCATCAAAAAGCCCCACAAAATGCGGTGGTTTATAACCCTTTTTGAACATAAAATTTGAAACACTCGCCAACTTACTTTTCTGTGCGTCAGTAAGTTTGCCAGCGTTCCAAAGTTTATCAAAATTTTGAGCAATTTGCTCCGCCTGCGGATTATTTGAAAGAGCCAAGAAGTTCTTAACATCCGCCAAAAATTCTTCGGGTTTGTCTGATAGTTTTAGCCTTTGTGCATTTGAAAACGAGTAAACAAGTACGAGCGTTAAACTAATTAACAATGATTTGATATTCATAGATTTTACGGATTATCTTCTGTAAAATTAACGAATTGTTCGGATTGATATTTGATTTTGCAACGATAAAGAGTTGGACGGCACATAAAAGTTAGACCACGAATTATATAGATCGAACAGATTTACACGATTTTTTTAATACTTATCCGTGTAAATCCGCATAATCGTTACAATTCGTGGCCTAATTCAAAAACTTGCCGTTTTGTATAATTTACGCTCGCTCAAAAATAACCGCCGCCCAATTATTTTTCTGTTCCATTTTCGTTTTTACCAACCCCGCCGCCTTTGCTACATTTTCGATGTCGGCAATATCATGTTCATAAAAACCACTCACAACCAATGTCGATGGGGCAGATTTCATAAATTCTACGTATTTTGGAATATCTCGCATCAATATATTACGATTAATATTCGCTAAGATAATATTATATTTTTCGGCAGGTTCATCTTCAATTGTTCCTTGACGAATGATAATATTCTGACAATCATTCAATTGATAATTTTCACGAGAATTTTCCGCCGCCCATTCTTCAATATCAAATCCTGCAACTTCCGAAGCGCCTAATTTAGAAGCAAAAATTGCCAAAATGCCCGTTCCACAGCCCACATCAAGCACTTTTTTGTTTTCGTGGTCAATATCCATTTGCAAACTCAACACCATTGAAGTGGTTTCATGATGTCCCGTTCCGAACGACATTTTTGGATTAATTAACAATTCATAATCCACATTCGGGTCAGGTTCGTGGAAATGTGCACGTACTCGTACACGTCCGTTAGCCGCCAAAATAGGTTCATAATTTTTTTCCCATTCTTCGTTCCAATTCTTTTTTTCTAAGGTTTTATAAGAATAACTAATCGGAGTCATGCCTAAATATCGCTCCATGATTTCGTCCACGGCATTCTCCGAAAAAATATCTTCGGTAATGTAGGCATTCAAACTATCGGATTCTTCGGTAAAAGTTTCGTAGCCAATTTCACCCAATTCCGCCATGAAAATATCTGAAAATTCAGGATTGATTATTAGTTTTAATTCTATGTAATTCATGGTTTTGGGGAGATTATTTTAATTTTTTAATTGAATTTAGTGCAAATAAAAGCCCTAAACGTTTATGTTTAGTGCTTTTGTGAAAAAATACGTTAAATAGATTGTTAGCAAACCAAAGAGTTTGATAAAACATTAAATAGAGTTTCCACTCATCGTATCAGAATTAAGTAGATTTATAACTCTGGCAAGCGTTTAAAACGCTTGCCAGAGTTTGTTTTACAAGTGTTTAGAACACTTGCCAGAGTTTGGTTTGGTTTATAGCTGTTTTCTTAAAGATGAATCCCTAATAATCAATTCACCTTTGACTGTTTTGCTATATTGGTGGGTGAAATTTTCTTTATGGATAATATTATCAATTAATAAACTGGCTGCGGTTTCGCCAACTTGATAAGGAAAAAGATGAAAAACGGTCAATGATGGGTCGAATAGTTCAGCAATTAATTCATCGCCAAAGCCAACAAAAGCAATTTCTTCGGGTATTTTAATCTTTCTTTTTTTGACTTCCACCATCATTTCAATGGCATTTGCGTAATGTACGGTAAATATTCCGTCGGGTGGGTTGGGTAAATTTAGCCAGCGATTAAGGGCAATTGACGATTCTTCTTTTATGAAATTACTGTGATAAACCAACTCTTTGTCGAAGGCAATTCCGTGTTTTTTAAGAGCCGCTACATAACCCTCAAAACGTGTTCGACTTATCAATAATCTTTCGGGGCCAGCCATAATGGCAATCCTTTTACAACCTTGTTCGATAAGGTGTTCTACCAAATCAAAACTGCCTTTAAAATCCTCTTGAATTACTTTTGGCGTATCTAATTCATTACAAACTCTATCGAAATGGACAATCGGAACGCCTTTGTTGAGGTGTAATTTGATATGTTCGAACGAGGAAGTTTCTTTGGAATGACTAATCAAAAGCCCATCAACCCGACTTGCCATTAATGCTTGAACGTTCAAGATTTCTGTTTGATGGGTTTCATTCGACTGACAAATAATTACTCTATATCCAGCATTGCTCGCCATATGTTGAATGCCTGCTAATACACCCGCAAAAAACGGTCTTTCGATATTGGGAATAATTACGCCAATGGTATGGGTTTCGCCACGGTTGAGACTTTGAGCCAATAAATTAGGTTTGTAGTCCAATTCATAAGCTACTTTCAAGATAGCTTGTCGAGTAGCAGGATTTATTTCAGCTTTATTATTCAAGGCTCTCGAAACGGTGGAAGGTGCCACTCCGAGATGTTTTGCAATATCAATTATCGTAGTTTGATGCGGCTTTCTGCTAATTTTCTCACCCGCAATTTCCACGGTAAAATGTACATCACATTGCTTACAATAATACCGTTGTTTTCCTCTTAAAAATCCTGCCTTCGCTACATGGTCAGTATTATCACATTTTGAACAATTACTCATATTTAGAATTGTATTTTTTTTTAGAATCGCTAAAATTTATCCTAAAATATCTATTATTCACTAATCAAGATGCTTTTTAATTATTGTAAAATTATATAAAAAAAACAAGATTAATGAAAACCTATCGGAATCGTTTGCGGTAACTGTTTCGATATTTTATATTTGTAATATGCATAAGTTTATTTTTTTAATACAAAAATTAGTCTCAAATTTGGTTAGAATAGCGTTAACTAACCCAATGACATTATTTTTAGAGATAGGTATAGATAGTTTTAAAATTATATTATTTCAATAAATTACAAATAGTATTCATAGAAACTAAATACTCGCAGAAACAACATCCCAAAATAATATGACCAAATACTTTTTTTTCTTTTTTTTGATGGTAATTCATTCATTAGCCTTCTCACAAAGTAAACCTGTGAAGTTTATCACGCTCGACCCTGGGCATTTTCATGCAGCTTTGGTTCAAAACAAAATGTACGATAATGTTGAACCTTTGGTGAATGTATATGCTCCTTCGGGACAAGATTTGCAAGACCATCTTAAGCGCATTGAATCGTATAATTCTCGTGCAAAAAATCCAACAAATTGGCAAGAAAAGGTTTATCAAGGCAATGATTTCTTTGAGAAAATGATTGCTGAAAAATCTGGAAACGTATTAATCATTGCAGGAAATAACCGCAAAAAAACGGAGTATATTCTGAAAACTGCCGAAGCAGGTATTAATATTCTGGCGGATAAACCCATGTGTATTGATGCGAAAGGCTATGAACAATTGAAAAAAGCCTTCGAGGTTGCCAAGAAAAATAAGGTTTTGCTCTACGATATCATGACTGAACGCTCGGAAATTACGACGGTTTTGCAAAAAGAATTATCGCATTTACCCGCCATTTTTGGCAAATTAGAACAAGGAACACCCCAAAATCCTGCAATTTTCACGGAAAGTATTCATTATTTCTACAAATATGTTTCAGGAAGTCCGCTCAAACGCCCGACTTGGTTTATGGATGTTTCGCAACAAGGCGAAGGAATTGCCGATGTGATGGTTCATTTGGTAGATTTGGCACAATGGATGAATTTTCCGAATATTTCATTGATCAATAACGACATAAAATTCAACGTTGCTAAACGCTGGGCAACGCCAATGACAATTAGCCAGTTTTCGACGATTACAGGGGCCTCTAAATTCCCCGATTTTCTAAAAAAAGATTTAAAAAATGATTCGACCATTAATGTTTTTGCCAATGGCGAAATCAATTATCGTCTGCGAGGCGTGAATACAAAACTACGTGCCTTGTGGAATTATAGTGCTTCTGAAGGTGGCGACACGCATTATTCTTTGATAAGAGGCACGAAGGCAAATATCGAAATTCGACAAGGGAAAGCGGAGAAATTTGTCCCACAATTGTACATAAAACCCGTAAATCTTTCAGAAAATGAGCTTATTCAAACTTTTGAAAGCTTAAAAGTAAAATATCCAGGCATCAATTTGAAAAAGCAAGGAGCGGAATGGTTAGTCGAAATTCCAGATTTATACCGCACTGGTCACGAAGCACACTTTGGAGAAGTAATGGAACGTTTTTTAAAATATCAAGCAAAAAATCAACTCCCTGCTTGGGAAGTGCCAAATATGTTGGTGAAATATTACATCACCACAAAAGCCTTAGAAATAGCGAAAGCCAAATAATAATTGAGTAAAAATAACAGGTTTCTAACTTGTCAAAAATAACCAACCGACAGGGTAGAAATTTATTATCCATTTCATGAAAATTGCCCAATAAATTAACAAATAAAATGATGGAACGTAGAAAATTTTTAGGACAAGCCCTTACTGGGGTAGCCGTTACAATGGGTTTTCCAACCATTGTCCCTGCCTCGGTATTTGGCAAAAATGCTCCAAGCAATAAAATCAACATTGGTCAAATTGGTTGCGGACGAATTGGTCGTGACCATGACATGGTAGGCACGATGCAACACGATGTTGCCCGTATGATGGCGGTTTGTGATTTAGACAGTAATCGTCTAAAAGATGGAAAATTGCACGTTGAAAATTATTATCAAAAGAAATTGGGCAATAGCAAATACGTTGATGTAAAAATGTATGACAATTATCAAGAAATGCTTTTGAATAAAGACATTGATGCGGTAATTATCAGTACGCCCGATTTTTGGCACGCTCAACCGGCTATCGAAGCAGCCTTGGCTGGGAAAGATATTTATTTACAAAAACCCACTTCTTTGACCATTGCGGAAGGGCGTTTGTTAAGTGATGTTATCAAAAAAACGGGGAGAATTTTACAAGTTGGTACGCAACAACGTTCATCTCCGCAATTTAGAATTGCCGCCGAATTAGTCAGAAATGGACGTATTGGAAAACTTCATACAGTAAAAGTTGGACTTCCTGGCGACCCGTCTGGGCCAAGTGCTGCACCGATGCCCGTTCCAAAAGGATTTAATTATAATGCTTGGTTAGGTTCAACGCCCGAAGTCCCTTACACTGAAATTGGCGTTCATCCGCAAGTGGGTTATGGCCGACCGGGTTGGTTACGCATCGAGCAATTTGGCGCTGGCATGATAACTGGTTGGGGACAACATCACTTTGATTCGGCCGCTTGGGGCATGGATACGGAATTAACGGGACCCATTTCAGTACAATCAGTGGCGGAATTTCCAAAATCTGGTTTGTGGAATGTTCATGGCGATTTTATGGTGAAAGCAGATTATGCCAATGGCGTAACGATGTACACGAGTGGTGGTTATCCAAATGGCATTCGCTACGAAGGAACGGAGGGTTGGATTTTTGTATCGAGAGGTGACTATGTTGCTTCGGCAAGTGACCCTGTTTCTAAAGCGCAAAGTAGTAAAGCATTGGATGCCAGCGACCCCAAAATATTGAGCTCGGTGATTGGTGAAAATGAAATTCATTTGTACAAAAGTGCAGAACAACACGGCAACTGGTTGGATTGTATTCAAAGTAGAAAAGAGCCGATTTCTCCCGCCGAAATTGGACATCGGTCTTGCAGCGTTTGTTTAATAAGTCATATTGCGATGAAACTGCCACGTAAATTAAATTGGAATCCAGTTACGGAGAAATTTATCAATGATGCGGAAGCCAATGCGATGCTTTATCGTACACAAAGAGCGCCTTACGGCACTAATTATATTAAAATGTAAATGATTGTAAATCAGTGTTTTATCGAATAATTTAATATCCAACATGGAAAACTCAAATAACAATAGACGTAATTTTCTTAAAAAATCAAGTACAGTAGCGGCTGGATTGATGGCAATTCCGATGTTTCAAAATAATGCTTTGGGACAAATAAAAACAGAAAAAGTAAATGCTACAAAACAAGTGATTTACGATTCACCACGCATTAATTTTTCGGTAATTGGCATGAATCACGGGCATATTTATAGTCAAGTGGAAGCGGTGAAAAAGGGGGGTGGTCAATTGGTTTCGTATTTCGCCAAAGAGGCAGATTTAATCACTGTTTTTGCTAAACGTTATCCCGATGCAAAATTGGTAAAAGATGAAAAAGAAATTTTAGATGATAAATCCATTCAACTGGTATTGAGTTCGGCCATTGCTTCTGAAAGGGCTCCTTTGGGGATTCGTGTCATGAAATCTGGGAAAGATTTTATGTCGGATAAACCTGGCATCACCACGCTTGAACAATTGGCAGAAGTCGGTAAAGTACAAAAAGCTACGGGACGGATTTACTCAATTATGTACAGCGAACGCTTTGAAAATAAAGCTACCGTAAAAGCGGGAGAATTAGTCAAAGCAGGAGCGATAGGGAATGTGATTCAAACAATTGGACTTGGGCCACACCGCATGAGTCCAAAAACAAGACCAGAATGGTTTTTTGATAAAGACCAATTTGGCGGAATTATCACGGATATCGGCTCTCATCAATTTGACCAATATTTGTTTTTTACCAATACCAAAAAAGCCGATATTGTCGCCTCACAAATAGGTAATGTTCATCATCCACAATATCCAAAGTTTGAAGATTTTGGCGATGTAATGTTACGTGGTGATGGCGGTATGGGCTACATCAGAGTGGATTGGTTTACGCCCGATGGTTTAAAATCTTGGGGAGATGGAAGATTAACGATTCTGGGAACGGAAGGTTTCATTGAAATTCGTAAAAATATTGATATTGCCGGCAGAGAAGGCGGAAATCACTTATTTTTAACTAACGGAAAAGAAACCACTTATTTCGATTGTTCCAACCAAAATTTGCCTTACGGAACGCTTTTAGTCGATGATATTTTGAATAGAACTGAAACCGCAATGACCCAAGAACATTGTTTTTTAGCCACGGAACTTGCTTTGAAAGCGCAAAAAAATGCGCAGAAAATAACGTTAGTTAAATAGGTTTGGTTAACGCTTACCAAATCTATGATCAGTTGTATAAAGAAATATAATTCAGAAGTCATGAGAAAATTCTCACAAAATCTTGGATATTAATAATTTTAAATGGTTAAAGTTTAGTTTTAGGGGCGTATGCTATATGTCCCTAATTTTTTATAAACAGTATATCATCATAACATTCACTTTTTTAAATAAATCTGTTTATCATTGAAAAAAAATATAAGCATAAATTCCAATCGTCAATCATGAAAAATTTACGCATTATTACCACCATAAATATTCTTCTTTCGATGGCCCTATTTTCTGCCTGTAAAAAAGAAGAAATGGGTGTAGTTACTCCAGTTACCCCAGTGGTCATACTTTCGGAATATGACCCTTCTACCGTAACAGGTTTCTTGAAAGATGCTACTGATATTTCTTTGGGCGTGGCGATTTCTTACGAAGAATACACAAAAAATGGCGCCAATTACTCCTCAATT
Source organism: Arcicella sp. (assembly GCF_964672035.1). Classification (NCBI taxonomy): domain Bacteria; kingdom Pseudomonadati; phylum Bacteroidota; class Cytophagia; order Cytophagales; family Flectobacillaceae; genus Arcicella; species Arcicella sp. The sequence goes on along the minus strand of NZ_CBABQS010000003.1, from coordinate 13,940 downwards.
ATAAAATCTGAATTTGATAATGTCACTTTTGGCTATCAAATGAAACACGGTGCCATCGTCAAAAATACGGGGGCATTAGATTTTACTCGTTGCGATGAATTGGTGAATTTAGCGGGAATGCCCATTTTTGGACACGTATTGGCTTGGCATCAAAACAATAACGGTGACTATTTGCGGTCGTTGGCAACGGGGAGTGCTTCGAGTGCAACCGCTCCAAATTTAATCAATAATGGCGATTTTGAACAAGGAACGGGCAACACATTTACCGATTGGACTAATTTAGTCGGCGGAACTGCCGAAGGTTCATACACCGCCGAAACCACTGATACTGAACCAAATACCAATAGCAAGCGTGCTTTGAAAGTTACCGTTACAAAAGCGGGAACGAACGCCTACGACATGCAATCGCTCGGACCCAATTTTACGGCAGTTTCGGGAAAACAATATCGGGTAAGTGCTTCCATTAAGTCATTGACGGGCAAAGGACAATTAAAATTGGTTGTTCAGAATACCGCATATTTAGAAAACCAACTGACTTTTTCTGCCAATACTTGGGCAACTTATGTCTGGAATGTGACCATTAATGAAGCAAATCCACAGTTTAAATTACATTTCAACGGCGAAGGAACGTACCTGATTGACAACATCAAAATTGAGGATATAGCCTTACTAACGCCTCCAACCAATGCAGAAATTACGAAGAAAGTTGATGCCGCTCTGAAAACTTGGGTGCAAGGAAACGTGGGGCATTATAAAGATAAAATAAAGGCTTGGGATGCCATCAATGAAGTTTTTACGGACGGCGTACCCGCTTTACGCACGGGTTCATCCACGGGTGATACCTATTATTGGGCTACTTATTTAGGCCGTGGTTACATTGCTAAAACCTTCAAATATGCTCGTGAAGCCAATCCTGATTGTGATTTATTTGTTAATGATTATAATTTAGAATCAAATGCGGCAAAATTAGATTCAACCATTGGTTTAGTGAAGGAATTACAGGCTCAAAATGTTCCCGTTACGGGCATCGGCACGCAAATGCACATGAGTATTAATACGCCTCAAGCTGGCATTGTGAGTATGTTTCAAAAAATGGCGGCAACGGGGTTGAAAGTAAGAATTTCTGAACTTGATATCAGTATTAATCCCAGTAATACAGCAGGTTTTGCACCCACAAAAGCGATGTATGATGCGCAGGCGGCAATGTTCAATTTTGTCGTAAAATCTTATATCCAATACATACCCCTTGCTCAACGTTTTGGCATAACCGTTTGGGGCGTTTCGGATAAAGATAGTTGGATTCCAACCACGTTCAATCGTCCAGATTATCCTTTAATGTGGGATAATAATTTTATGAAAAAATTGGCTTATGTCGGGTTTTGGAAGGGGTTTAAGTAGGTAATTATGTACTAATAAATTGTGGTTCTTCCGCAACTTATACAGAAAATTAGAATTTGGGCTAACGCTGGCAGGGTTCAAAACCCTGCCAGCGTTCATTCCTGTATAAATATTGAAAATCAAAAAACATAACACGTCAAATATAAAATGTCCATAAAATCAATACTCATATTTCTACTTTTTCTCTCCTTTCAATCCCTTGCGGTTGATGTGGATACTTATATTGTCTTTCAAAAAACAAAAGGCAGTTTCCCAATTGCTGAAAAAGGAAAAGTTTCAGCCATTTTGATGGATAAAGCTGACTTTGCGGGAGCTATTCGTGCGGGGGAAAGTTTACAAGCTGATATTCAGAAAGTTACGGGTATTGAACCTCTATTTTCTACCGAGAATCTTACCAATAACAAGCAAATAATTATCATTGGAACACTCGGAAAAAATCAATGGATTGACCAATTGGTAAAAGATAAAAAACTAAATATTAGTGATTTACAAGGAAAATGGGAGAAATTCCAAACACAAATCATTGAAAATCCATTCAAAGGTGTGGAGCGGGCTTTGGTAATTGTGGGTTCGGATAAAAGAGGAACGATTTATGGGGCGTATGACATTGCCGAACAAATTGGCGTGTCACCGTGGCATTGGTGGGCGGATGTTCCCGTGAAGAAACACGCTGATATTTTTGTGCAAGCTGGAAACCATACCAAAGGTGAACCAAAAGTAAAATATCGGGGCATTTTTATCAATGACGAAGCCCCTGCCTTATCAGGTTGGACGAATGAAAAAAATGGTGGATTTAACCATAAATTATACGAAAAAGTCTTTGAATTAATCCTCCGAATGAAAGGGAATTATCTTTGGCCCGCCATGTGGGGGAGTGCTTTTCAAGTCGATGACCCGATGAATCCCGTGTTGGCGGATGAATACGGAATCGTAATTGGCACTTCTCATCACGAGCCGCTGATGCGAGCCCACGATGAATGGAGACGTTACGGAAAAGATAAAGGAAAATGGGATTATGCCAAGAATGATTCAACGCTTAGAGAATTTTGGAAAGAAAGTATGCAGCAGCGTTTTACCCGTGAAAATATCGTTTCGGTAGGAATGCGGGGTGATGGCGATGAACCTATGTCGAGGGAAACGGCAACTAATTTATTAGAAAAAATCGTGACCGACCAACGCAAAATAATTAGCGAAGTTACAGGTAAAGATGCTTCTGAAACACCCCAGCTTTGGGCTTTGTATAAAGAAGTGCAAGATTATTACGACAAAGGAATGCGAGTACCTGATGATGTTACACTTTTATTGTGTGATGATAATTGGGGGAATGTTCGTAAACTGCCAAATTTGGATGCAAAACCCAGAAAAGGTGGCTACGGGATTTATTATCATTTTGATTATGTGGGCGGTCCAAGAAATTATAAGTGGATGAATACCAATATGATACCTCGAATTTGGGAGCAGATGAATTTGGCGTATCAATACGATGCCCGACAAATTTGGATTGTAAACGTAGGTGATATCAAACCAATGGAATTGCCAATTTCTTTCTTTTTAGACCAAGCTTGGAATCCTGAAAAGTGGAATGCCGACAACATTAGTTCCTACACAACGACGTGGGCAAGGAAAACTTTTGGCGATAAATATGCCAAAGATATTGCAGATTTTGTGGATAAATACGCCAAATATAACGCCCGTTGCAAACCCGAATTATTATCGCTCGGTACTTATAGTTTAGATAATTATAACGAATTTCAAACGGTTGTTTCTGATTATAATTCGCTGGCGGAAAAGGCTCAGAAAGTTTATAATAACCTTGATGCTGAGTACAAAGATGCGTATTATCAGTTAGTTTTATTCCCGATTTTGGCTTGTGATAATTTGAATGAATTGTATTATACCGTGGCGCTTAATCGGAAATATGCCAAACAAGGACTTGCCGAAGCCAATGTTTTAGCCGATAAAGCCGAGGCATTATTTAAAAAAGATGCTGAATTGAGCGAGTATTTTAACACAAAATTGGCAAATGGAAAATGGAATCACTTTGCTGACCAAACGCACATTGGCTATACGTATTGGCAACAACCTAATAAAAATGCCATGCCAAAAGTGGAACGAGTAAAAACTGAGGATATTAAGCAAGAAATCAAGAAAGATTCTACTCAGAATAACTGGGTAATTTTTCCACCCAATTTAGCCAAAAAGTCATTTGTTGAAATCAATAAATACGTATCAATGGAAGCAGTAAATTTTTCCAGAAAAATTAATTCTGAAACAATCACTTGGAAAACTATTCCAGACATTGGTAGGACAGGACACGGAATCACCATGTTTCCTGTTAATTTTAAACCTATTGAATTAACAAAAAATAGTCCTCATTTGGAATATGACATGAATTTGAGTAGTGAAGGAGCGACAAAAGTGTCCGTAATGCTTTCGCCAACCTTGGAATTTAACAATAATGTGGGACTAAAATATGCTATTTCTATTGATGATGAAACGCCCCAAATCGTTGAAATCCATAAAGATAGAAGTCAAAGAGAATGGAATAAGATGGTGGCTGAGAACATTAAAGTACTCACAACAACGCACACAATATCGAGCAGAGGAAAGCATACTTTGAAATTTTGGGCCATTGACCCAGCGGTAATTTTACAAAAAATTGTAGTGGATTTTGGGGGTGTAAAACCTTCCTATTTAGGTCCACCAGAAAGTTTAATAATGAAATAAATCTGATGTTCGTTTTTCGATGTTTGATGTTCGTTGTCCGAACATCGAATATCGAAAAACGAACATCGAACATCGAAAATATGATACAAACAATGCGTTGGTTTGGTCCAAACGACCCCGTTTCTTTAATGGATATTCGTCAAGCGGGATGTTCGGGCGTGGTTACGGCTTTACATCAAATTCCTGTAGGAGACGTTTGGAACGAAGCCAGTATTTTAGAGAGAATTAATATTGTTGAAGCTGATAATCAGCGATTTACACCTTTGACTTGGGAAGTGGTAGAAAGTTTGCCCGTTCACGAAGACATTAAAAAAGGCTTGCCAACTCGTGAAATTTACATTGAGAATTACAAAATATCCTTATGTAATTTAGCAAAATGCGGAATCAAAATCGTTTGCTATAATTTCATGCCCGTTTTGGATTGGTCACGGACAAATCTCAATTATGAAATGCCCGATGGTTCACGGGCTTTGCGGTTTGTTTGGGAAGATATTGCACTTTTCGATTTGTACATTTTGAAACGTCCAAATGCTCAAAATGATTATGCCGAGGAAGTTCAAACGTCTGCCAAAAAGAAGTTTGAATCCATGATGGAGGAAGAAATTTTGGGATTGAGAAATACCGTTTTGTTGGGTTTGCCAGGTTCGGAAGAGGCTTTTGAATTAGAGAATTTTCAGGGACTTTTGGATAATTATGCCAACATTGGCGATGCTGAATTACGCCAAAATTTGTATTATTTTATTCAACAAGTTGCTCCCGTAGCGGAGGAATTGGGCGTGAAATTATGTATTCATCCCGACGATCCACCTTTTCCATTGATGGGTTTATCGAGAGTAGTTAGCACTGAAAATGACTTGGCACAATTGATGGCGGCTTGCGATGTCAATGCCAACGGAATTACGTTTTGTACGGGTTCTTTGGGCGTGAGAGCCGATAATAATTTGCCCAAAATGATTGAGCGATTTGGCGATAGAATTCACTTTATTCATTTGAGAACGACCAAACGAGAAGAGAATTCTCCGGGCAACGTTTTGCAGAATTTCCACGAAGCAGCGCATTTGGCGGGCGATGTGGATATGTATGAAGTGGTAAAAGCTTTAGTTTTGGAAGAAAAAAGACGAAAAACGGAAGGAAGAATTGATGCAAAAATCCCCATGCGACCTGATCACGGGCATCAAATGTTGGATGATTTGCATAAAAAAACCTACCCAGGTTATTCTGCTATTGGTCGCTTGAAAGCTTTGGCTGAATTGAGGGGTTTGGAAATGGGAATCATTAAATCAATGTCATAAAATTTTTATCAATATGAAAAGACGTTTGTTACTTAAATCCCTATCGGCTTCGGTTGGAGCTTTGTTGGTGATGCCCGCTTGGGCAAACAATTGGAACTTGCAGTCGGTCGGGATTCAAACCTCTTTTCTGAAGTTGGAACAAGCTAATTTATTAGCAGAAATTGTCGGTACCATCATTCCAGAAGGAAAAATTCAAGGGGCAAAATCTTTGGGCGTTCCTGTTTTTATCGAAAAAATGATAAAAGATTGTTACGAAAAAAATGCCCAAGACGATTTTAAAAAGGGCTTAGAAAATGTTGAAATGCTTTCAAATGGTGCTTATAATCAATCATTTATAAATTTATCGGTTCCTCAGAAAGAAGCATTATTGAAAAAAATGGAAGTTTCAACGGATGTCAAACAGAAGGAATTTTATGGGTTAATTAAAAATTTAACCATCCAAGGTTACACAACTTCTGAGTACGTAATGGTGAATTATCTCAAATATGAAATGGCTCCTGGTCATTATTATGGTTGCGTAAACGTCTAATCAATCAACACAATGGCACATTTTAATATTGATAGTAAAAAAAATAACACTTACGATGCCATCGTAATAGGCTCGGGGATTAGTGGTGGTTGGGCGGCAAAAGAATTGTGTGAGAAAGGCTTAAAAACCATCGTTCTGGAACGTGGACGGGATGTAAAACACGTGAGCGATTATCCCACAGCGATGAAAAATCCTTGGGAATTTGAACATCGTGGCCAAGTTCCGTTGGAAATTAGAAATCAATACGGAAATTCTCGCTCGTTTATGCGGGAAGAAACGTTGCATTGGGCGATTAAACCCGATGAGCAACCCATCATTCAAGAACAACCTTTTACGTGGACTCGTGGGTATCACGTGGGTGGAAAATCGTTGCTTTGGGCGAGACAAACTCAACGTTGGAGTGACTTTGATTTTGAAGGACCAAAACGGGATGGTTTTGCCGTAGATTGGCCCATTCGGTACGCAGATATTGCTCCGTGGTATAGCCATGTGGAAAAATTTGCGGGTATTTCGGGAAATAAAGATGGTTTGCCCGAATTGCCAGATGGTGAATTTTTAAAACCTTTTGAATTAAGCTGTGCCGAAGAACATCTGAAAAAATCCCTTGCCAAAAATTATCAAGGTGGTCGTCATTTGATTCAAGGTCGGGCGGCTCATATTACGGATGCCAAACAAATTCATTACGACCAAGGTCGTGGTCAATGTCAGAACCGTAATTTATGCGTTCGGGGATGTCCTTACGGTGGTTATTTTAGTAGCAATGCTTGCACTTTGCCTTGGGCTGCCAAAACGGGAAAAATGACCCTTAGACCCCATTCGGTGGTACATTCTATTATTTATGATGAGAAAAAAGGGGGGACCGCCAACGGTAAGGCAACGGGCGTGAGAGTGATTGATGCCAACACAATGGAAATGATTGAATATTATGCAAAAATTATTTTTGTAAATGCTTCAGCTATCAATTCAAACGCTATTTTACTCAATTCTACTTCTAATCATTTTCAGCAAGGTTTAGGAAATAATAATGGTTTGATGGGTAAATTTTTAGCGTGGCATAATTACCGTGGAAAAGCTAATGCTGAATTTGACGGTTTAAAAGATAAGAAAACGGACGGAAAAAATCCGAGTAATGGCTACATTCCAAGGTTTAGAAATATTCATAAACAAGAAACTGATTTTCTGAGAGGATACGCCATTGGTATTGGCGGTGGACGTGGTTACGGTTCAAGTCGGGATGGAATTGGCGAAGATTTGAAAAATTCTTTGCTCAATCCACAATTAGGAAAATGGTATATGAGTGCTTGGATGATGGGCGAATGCGTACCAACGGAGGCAAATCATATCCGATTATCAACCGACCAAAAAGATAAATACGGAATTCCTCAAATTATTTTATCGGCAAAATGGACGGAAAACGATGATAAAATGGTCAAAGATTTTACCGAACAAATTACCGAAATGTTCACTTTGGCAGGTTTTACCAATGTGAAAGCCGTTGATTCTCATTCAAATCCAGGGTCGGATATTCATGAAATGGGCGGTGTAAGAATGGGAAAAGACCCGAAAACTTCGTTGCTAAACGAATGGAATCAATTGCATGAATGTAAGAATGTTTTTGTAACCGATGGTGCTTCAATGACTTCAACGGGGACACAAAATCCATCTTTAACTTACATGGCTTTAACGGCTCGTGCGGTTGATTATGCTGTGAAAGAAATAAAGAAAGGACATTTATAATTCCGTTGACTACTTAAATACTGGCGTAACATAATAGTTATTTAATCACTATTTATATGGAAAATTGTAAAAATAGCCTATAATGTTTGACTTGGATTAACTTCCCGAAAGTTTTAAACTTTCGGGAAGTTCAACGGTAAATAACTAATACTTTTAAATTTACAATTCCCTTAAATTCTCTTGAAAATATAACAAAATGCTTAAAATAACCACCCTACTTTTCTTTTCAATGCTATTTTTTAAAGCCAATGCCGACGACGGTTATCGACTTTGGTTGAAATACGATTTATTGAAAAATGCTTCACAAAAAGCTGAATACAAACGATTTACGAACTTTGTTGATAATCAATTTGGTGAATCCATTATTGTGAATACCGCCCAAAAAGAACTGAAAAACGGTCTTGCAGGAATGTTGGGCATAGCCTTACAAAGTTCTTCAAAAAAGGTAGGAGGTATCGTGTTGAAAAAAGATTTAAACATCGCCAAAGAAGGGTTTAAAATTCAAAATATTGGCGGGAATATCATCATTTCGGCACAAACTGATAAAGGGATTTTGTATGGTGTTTTTGATTTTCTAAGACAAATCCAAACGGAAAGTTCGATTGACAAAATCAATATTGCCAGTTCACCCAAAATCCAATTACGGATGTTGAATCATTGGGATAATGTGTTGGGAACGATTGAGCGAGGTTACGCAGGTTCGTCGCTTTGGAAATGGTATGAATTACCCGAAAATATTGACCCACGTTACATAGAATATGCCCGTGCAAATGCCTCTATCGGTATCAATTCAGTAGTTTTGAATAATGTGAATGCCAGTGCAAGATTTATGACGAAAGAATATTTGGCGAAAGTAAAAGCCCTTGCCGATGTTTTTAGACCTTACGGAATTCAGGTATTTTTATCCATAAATTTTGCGTCACCAAAGATATTAGGCAAACTAAAAACCTCTGACCCGCTCGACCCACAAGTACGAACATGGTGGAATAATAAAGCCAAAGAAGTTTACAGTTTTATCCCAGATTTTGGAGGATTTTTAGTGAAAGCCAATTCAGAAGGTGAACCTGGTCCGCAAGAATTTGGTAGAACGCACGCCGACGGAGCCAATATGCTTGCCGAAGCGGTAAAACCTTTTAACGGCTTGGTAATTTGGCGAGCTTTTGTGTATGGCCCCGACCCAAAAGGCGATAGATTCAAAGAGGCGTACAATGATTTTAAACCTTTGGATGGAACATTTGCAAAAAATGTAATTGTGCAAGTGAAAAATGGCCCGATTGACTTTATGCCACGTGAGCCATTTCACCCGCTTTTTGGCGCAATGCCTAAAACGCCTTTGGCCATGGAATTTCAGATTACCCAAGAGTATTTAGGATTTTCAACGAATTTAGTTTTCATGCCTTCGCTTTTCAAAGAAGTCCTACAATCAGATACTTACGCCAATGGAAAAGGCTCAACGGTGGCAAAAGTGGTGGATGGTACGGTTCATAATTATCCAATTACTGCCATTGCGGGAGTGGCTAATACGGGTTCAGACCGTAATTGGACGGGGCATTTGATGTCGCAAGCCAATTGGTATGGTTACGGACGTTTAGCTTGGAATCATGAAATTTCACCCGAACAAATTGCCGATGAATGGATAAAAATGACCTTAACAAAAGACCCAAATTCCTATAAAATTATTAAAAATATTTTGTTAAAATCAAGAGAAATTTACGTGAATTTTACGAACCCGCTTGGTTTACATCACATCATGGGACAAAGTATTCATTTTGGAATGGAGCCGTGGCTCGAAAAAAGTGCCAGACCCGATTGGACGGCCATTTATTACCACCGTTCGGATTCTCTCGGAATTGGTTTTGATAGAACTTCAAAAGGAAATAATGCTTTGGATTTGTATGCGCAAGAGGTTCAAAATAAATGGAATAACCCTCAGACAATGGATTTGAACTATTTATTGTGGTTTCATCACGTCGGATGGAATCAGAAACTTTCAACGGGAAAAACCCTTTGGGACGAACTTTGCACCCGATATTACACGGGCGTTGAGGAGGTAGAAAAAATGCAAAATGAGTGGAATCAAGTAAAATCAAACGTAGATGCTGAAATGTTTGAAGATGTAAAAAGCCGATTGGCAGCCCAACATCGAGAAGCATTAAATTGGCGAGATGCGTGTGTTTTATACTTTCAAACGTATTCAAAACAACCCATTCCAGCCCCTTTCAAAAAGCCCGAAAGAACGTTGGAAGAAATGAAAAAAATAGTAGAAATTTATCAATTGAAATAAGTGAACGGAACGTCTTTAAACAAAAATAAGTCAAATATAATTGATATTATAAACAAGTAAATGAATACAACTTATAGCACAAACGGATTGGATTTAGCAGTAGAAACTAATCCAATTTTTTCTAAAATTTTCTCATTAGATGGCAAAATTGCCCTCATTACGGGTGGCGGAAGCGGCATCGGTTTTGATATTGCTCAGTGCATGATTTCGGCGGGAGCTACGGTTATTATCACGGGAAGAAGAGAATTTGCCCTTCAAGAATCCATCAAAACATTGGGAGAAAATGCCCATTATATTGTTAATGACGTAACTGAACTCAAAAAGTTAGAAGGTTTAATCGAAGAGATAGAAACCAAGTTTGGCAACATTGACATTTTGGTCAATAATGCAGGAATAAACATGAAAAAACCTGCTTTAGAAGTAACTGATGAAGATTTTGACAGAATCATACATACAAATTTGAATTCCGTTTTTGCTTTAACTCGTATCAGTGCAAAAGGTATGATTGAACGTAAAAGTGGCTCAATCTTGATGATTTCTTCGATGGCAGCGTATTATGGAATTGACCGTGTGGTAGCGTATGCCGCCTCAAAATCGGGCGTAGAAGGGATGGTGAAAGTGTTGGCTTCGGAGTTTTCAAAATACAATGTTCGGGTCAATGCTATTGCACCAGGATTTATTGAAACCAGCATGATGAAAACTGCGATGGGAAGTGACCCCGACCGTATGAATAGAGCTTTAAATCGTACGCCAATGGCAAAATTTGGACAACCACAAGACATTGGTTGGGCAGCAGTTTTTTTAGCTTCGGAAGCAGCTGCTTATGTAACAGGTGTGTCATTACCCGTGGACGGTGGAAACTCAATTGGATTTTAAAAAAAATATAGTTCAAATATGATTTATACGGGAATGAACGCAGGCAGGGTTTAAACCCCTGCCTGCGTTAGACAGATTCTGATTTCTGTATAAGTCATAGCTGAATCAAGAATATCAATGAAAAAATTACTTTATATTTTCTTGGGAATTATTTTATCTCAAAATTCTTTCTCACAAATCCGTTTGCCCAAACTCATTTCTGATGGCATGGTTCTGCAACGAGATAAACCCTTAAAAATATGGGGTTGGGCATCACCAAAGGAAAAAATCAGCATCAATTTTAATAAAAAAACGTACAAAGTCATTACCCCCGAAACGGGCAAATGGGAAGTTACACTGCCCAAATATCCCGCAGGAGGCCCTTTTGAGATGATTTTGAAGGGTAAAAATGAGTTAAAAATAAAAGATATACTCATCGGTGATGTATGGTTTTGCTCAGGACAATCCAATATGGTGCATCAAATGGAATTACACCGAATTACCTATGCCAATGACATTGCCCAAGCTAATAATTCAGCAATCCGCCATTTTGGAATACCTACTACCACCAACGTAAATGCTACAAATGATGATTTCAATAATGGGAGTTGGAAAGTTTGTAATCCAGAAAATGTTAGGCAATTCTCGGCCGTAGCTTACTTTTTTGCCAAGAAAATCTACGATAAATACCAAGTACCCATCGGGCTAATCAACGCCAGTGTTGGGGGAACTCCCATTGAGGCGTGGATAAGTGAAGAGGGTTTTAAAGACTTTGCGAAAATCAATGAAATCATTGCCAAAAATAAAGATACAGCTTATGTAAACAGTTTTAGTAGAAGATTTAACCGACCGCAAACGCCATCACCTATTCAAGATAAAGGCTTGAACGGGACAAAAACTTGGTTTGATGTATCGTACCAACCAAAAGGCTGGAAATTCATTAATATTCCTGGCTATTGGGAAGACCAAGGCATTAAAGATTTGAACGGAACGGTTTGGTATAGAAGAGAAATTGAGATTCCTGCCTCCATGATTGGCAAACCCGTCAGCGTATTTTTAGGTAGAATTATTGATGCCGATATGTTATACATCAACGGAAAACAAGTGGGTGTAACCACTTATCAATATCCACAACGCCGTTATCAGATTCCCGCTGATTTATTGAAAGCTGGCAAAAATCTGTTTGTAATAAAAGTAACAAATACCGCAGGAAAGGGCGGTTTTGTACCCGATAAACCTTATTACTTGTTTTCAGAAAAAGATACGATTGATTTGAAAGGAATATGGCAGTACAAAGTAGGTGAAGTTTTTGCACCCATGCAAGGGAACTTTGGCGGTGGTTTTTCAGCCCAAAATCAACCCACCGCTTTGTACAATGCAATGATAGCTCCAAGCATCAATTTTGCCATAAAAGGGTTTCTTTGGTATCAAGGTGAAACTAATTCGGGCAAAGCTGATGAGTATGTGAAACTGCAACCCGCTCAAATATTGGATTGGCGTACAAAATGGAATCAAGGCGAATTGCCTTTTCTGTTTGTCCAACTTCCCAATTTTATGGATGCCAATTATTTGCCCAGCGAAAGTCAATGGGCTGCTTTGCGAGACGCTCAACTCAAATCGCTTTCCGTCCCAAATACTGCTATGGCCGTAGGAATTGACGTAGGCGAATGGAATGATATTCACCCCGATAATAAAAAAACGGTGGGGGAAAGATTAGCTTTGGCAGCTCAGAAATTAGTTTATCACGAAAATATTACGGCTTCTGGCCCTTTGTTTCAATCGGCTACCATCGAAGGCAATAAGATTATTCTCTCTTTTACAAATGTTGGGATTGGTTTAAAAACAAATGATGAGGAGGATTTAAGAGAATTTGCCGTAGCGGGTACCGACAAAAAATTTGTTTGGGCAAATGCTAAAATTGTGGGTGATAAAATTGAAATCTCGAATAATAATATCGCTGCTCCTGTGTATGTACGATATGCGTGGGCGGATAACCCAAATGTTAATTTTTATAACAAAGAAGGATTGCCAGCCTCTCCTTTTAAAACAGATTAAATACACTATTTAGTAAGTTTTTTTGAATAATTCTTAACCCAAAATCTTTGTTTGAGGAACTTCCCGAAAGTAGAAAGAACATTCGGGAAGTAGTTGAAAGATTCACTTCCCGAAAGTTCCTTCTACTTTCGGGAAGTTCCCCGGTAATAAATACATTTTTGAGGTTTAAAAGTGTCGGTCTGAAAAATATTTACCTAAAAGTAAAACAATACTCAAAAATGAAAAAACTATTAACCTTACTGATTAGCATAACTTTTTTTAATACCAACGCCCAAAATAAAACCATCTGGAACGGCAAAAAATGTGCTGTAGTCTTGACGTATGACGATGCCTTAAATGTTCATCTCGATAATGCAATTCCAGTATTAGATTCCTTGAATTTGAAAGGCACGTTTTATCTAACGGCTTCATCACCAGCAGGTTCTGGACGTATTGCAGATTGGCGAAAAATTGCTCAAAATGGACACGAATTGGGCAACCATACGCTCTATCATCCCTGCGATGCTACAAGAGAAGGCATGAGTTGGGTAAAACCCGAATATGATTTAAGCAAATATAGTTTAAGAAGAATTCAAGATGAAATCAAAATGTGTAACGCTTATCTGAAAGCCATTGACGGAAAAGATAAACGCACTTTTGCTTTTACTTGCGGTCATAAAAAAGTAATTGAAGGAGAATTTATCCAAACACTCGAAAATGAATTTGTAGTTGCCCGTTCAGTAAGGGGTCAAATGCACGCAATTGATGAAGTAAAATTGATGGATATTGATTGCTACGGAATAAATGGCGAAACGGGCAACCAATTGATTGAACTGGTCAAGCAAGCACAAGCCTCTGGAAAATTGTTGGTATTTTTATTTCACGGGGTTGGAGGCGAACATTCTTTAAACGTTTCATTGCCAGCTCATCGTCAGCTTCTGAATTATTTAAAACAAAATGAAAAAGACATTTGGGTAGCTCCGATGGTAGAAGTAGCGGAGCATATTAAAGCGGTAAGAAAATAGTAAAAATACCCATCCTAAAAGCATTTAACCAATGAAAAACCGCATACTGATTTTATTTA